>CAMPCO010000043.1 GCA_946646305.1 uncultured Clostridia bacterium
AACTCGTGTTACCGCCGTGAAAGGGCGGTGTCTTAACCGCTTGACCACCGGGCCGGATGGTGGCTGTAATTGGATTTGAACCAATGACACCGCGGGTATGAACCGCGTGCTCTAGCCAACTGAGCTATACAGCCATACACGTGACTAATATATTATAATTAATCGGGGTGTCTTTGTCAAGAATAATTTTAAGGATTTTTTTATAAAAAAACAGGGGGCAAAAATCAGCCCCCTGTAATACTATCGGTTATCAATAATCGGCGGTTTCGGGATTTAAGTTTGAATAAATGAGGGTGTATCCGAAAGAGGATTTTTCACTTTTTGCAAAAAGCGATACACATTCGGTTTCATAAGGAATATCATCATGTGCGCTTACAAGAACATCGGTGATAACGGTGAATGTTCCGTCTTCATTTTCGGTCACAACCGCGTTTTTATGCTCATATCTCGAAAAACCGGTGGGAACGATATAAACATATCCCGCTTTGCTCTTTTCGCCCGCGTTATCATTTATTTCCACAGCGTTTATGCCGTACATATCAAAAAGATAACCCTTTATGTAAGACTCGCTTATATAATCGCCCTCTCTGAGCGGAAGATTTGCAAGCACGGCGCTATAGGTAAGCCCTTCAAAGGTGTTGAAATCTTCATCATAAGCAAAGTTGTGGTTGAGCATATTGAGAAAACGGGTGCTGTTTTCATTTTCGCCTGCCGATGCAACCACAGCGGCGGTCGGCAGTTTTGCGGGGGACAAAATGACAGAAAGAAGGATAACACACAGAAGAACCGCTGTCATCAAAGCAAATCTTTTTTTCATAAGGTTATCCCTCCTCTTTCTTTCTAATTTTATTATATATTGTCTTGGCTTCAAAAAGAAGAAACAATTTAATTACAAATTATTTCAATTTAGTAACATTTGTAGTGCATTGTTAACGGCAAAAGAGGAGTGACGATATGCAAAATGCACAAAAAGGGCGATTTCTGTTAAAAAAAGTTGTGAAAAACAGTAAAATACTTATTGTTTTTGGTGGTGTTATGTGATATAATTTTTCCGTAAAATACAAAATGCATAAAGGAGTGCAAACAAAAGTGAAAAACTTCCCAACCGACCATATAAAAAATATTGCCTTTTTAGGTCACGGCAACTCAGGCAAAACCACCCTTGCCGATGCGATACTTTGCTTATCGGGAGAGACCGACAGAATAGGCAGTACCGCTGACGGAACTTCCGTTTTTAATTTTGATGCGGAAGAGAAAAAAAGAGGTACCACACTCGGCACCGCGGTTTATGCATTGCCTTATGGCGAAAATAAAATAAATTTAATCGATGCACCGGGTCTTTTTGATTTTGCAGGCGGCGTTACCGAAACGCTTGCCGCAGCGGACAGCGCGGTTATAACAATATCCGGCAAATCAGGCCTTACAACGGGAGCCAAGCAAGCCTATGCAAAGGCAAAGGAAGCCGGTAAAAACATTGCTTTCTTTGTCGGCAAGCTTGATTCTTCCCACGCGCATTTTTATCGCGTTATTTCCGCCCTTGTAGGGGCTTACGGCGCGGTCGTTTGCCCGGTTGTTATCCCCTTTGTGGAGGATGACGCGGTTAAGTGCTTTGTTGACCTTATCGATAACAAGGCTTACACCTATTCGGGTTTTGAAGCGAAAGAATGTGAAATGCCCGCCTCTACCGAAATAGATGAAATGAGAAATATGCTTTTTGAAGCGGTTGCTTCCGCCGATGAAGAAGAACTTATGGAAAAATATTTCGGCGGCGAGGAATTCACTCGCGAAGAGATTATAAAGGGACTTAAACTCGGCATAAGATCGGGCGAGATTTGTCCCGTTTTCAGCGGAATTCAAGCCACGGGCGCGGCAATAGGAAAATTTGCGGAGTATCTGTTTGAGCTGATGCCCTCCGCTGCGGAAAAAACCTATAAAACAGAAGATGCCGAAAAGGCTTTCGACCCATCGGGCGAAGCGGCGCTTTTGATATTTAAAACCATAGCCGACCCGTTTGTAGGCAAGCTTTCCTATTTCAAGGTGCTTTCGGGCAAGGTTAAGGGCGATATGAAACTTAAAAACAGCCGCACAGGAAATGAAGAGCGCCTTGCAAAGGTTATGTTCTTAAAGGGCGGCAAGCAGGAGGATGCCGAGGAAATCTGCGCCGGTGACATCGGCTCGGTTTCAAAACTCGGTTCTGCGCTCACGGGCGATACCCTTTCCGTTTCGGGAAAGATTAAAGCCGAAATGCCCGCCTTCCCCGCACCGACACTGAAAATGGCGGTTTACCCCTCTAAAAAGGGTGAAGAAGAAAAAATCAGCGCCGGTCTTAACCGCCTGGCGGAAGAAGACCCCACCGTTAAGGTTTATACCGATAAAGAAACCCATGAGATGATTTTAGCCACCCTTGGCGAGCAGCATGTTGATGTTATCGTTTCAAGGCTTAAATCAAAATTCGGCACCGAAGTTGTGCTTAAAGCCCCCAAGATTGCTTACAGAGAAACCATCCGCAAAGCCGTTAAAGCCCAGGGCAGACATAAAAAACAATCGGGCGGTCACGGTCAGTTCGGCGATGTTTGGATAGAGTTTGAACCCTGTGATAGCGAAACCCTTGTTTTTGAAGAAAAAATCTTCGGCGGCGCGGTTCCCAAAAACTTCTTCCCCGCGGTTGAAAAGGGACTTCGCGAATCGGTTGAAAAGGGTGTTTTGGCAGGGTACCCGATGGTGGGAATAAAAGCCACTCTGGTAGATGGCTCGTACCATCCGGTTGACTCCTCCGAAATGGCGTTTAAAACTGCGGCATCCCTTGCTTTTAAAGAGGGTGTTGCAAATGCAAACCCCGTGCTTCTCGAACCTGTGGGAACACTCAAGGTTATCGTTTCGGATGATGTGCTCGGCGATGTTATAGGCGATATAAATAAGCGCCGCGGCAGAATTATAGGAATGAACCCGCTTGAAAACAAAATGCAAGAGGTTATAGGCGAGGTTCCCGAATCGGAAATGGCCGATTTTTCCACCGCTATGCGCTCCATAACCCAGGGAACAGCCACCTTTACCTTCGAGTTTGAAAGATATGAGGATGTTCCGGCAAACATTGCGCAAAAGGTTATTGAAGAAAGCAAAAAAGCAGAATAAAATTTATTTAAAAACGCGTTCCATATAGGAGCGCGTTTTTTGTTTGTTTGCAAAATGGGTTGAAAAGATAAAATCTTTATGTTATTATTATAAATTGATAAATTATATTATTTATAAAGGCGGTATTTTTAAGAGTTTATGAAAAAAGTGCTGATTACAATCAGGGGAACTCATGGCCTTTCGGAAACAAACGATACGGTTGAGTTTATGACCCGCGGCGTTATGCGAAAAACGGCGGATGATGACCTTGTTTTAAGCTACGATGATGACCGTATTTTAGGCGATACATCGGGCAAAAGTGTTAAAACAAGGCTTACAATAGAAAAAAATGACCGCGTAACCATAGAACGCGGCGGCGAGCTTTCTTCAAGGATAGTAATTGAAAAGGGTGTGCGAAACGATTGCCTTTACAGTGTTTCAAATATGGACCTTACCCTTGGAATTTTCGGCAAAACGGTGCAAAACAATCTGACCGAAAACGGCGGCAGGATTTCCATGACCTATGAGATTGATGCAAACAGTCGCCCGCTTAGTCAAAATATAATAGAAATAACGGTAAAAGAGGTTTAAAAACTTATGTCGATGCTGGTAGCAAAAACAAAGGAACAAATAAAGTCGGCTATACTTTCGGCGGTGCAAAAGGCCCAAAACAGCGGCGCACTGCCCGAGGCTGAGCTAACTGATTTTAATATAGAAACACCCGCAAACCGCGACCACGGCGATTTTGCCGTAAACGCGGCTATGGTTTGGGCAAGGGCTTTAAAATGCGCCCCGCGAAAAATCGCCGAAGCGATAACTGAAAATATCGATTATAAAGATACATATATCAAAAGCGCGGAAATAGCAGGCCCCGGTTTTATCAACATTCGCCTTAATGACAATTATTATGGTGATGTTGTAAACGATGTTTTAACAAAAGGCGCCGACTACGGCAAAAGCGATTTCGGCGGCGGCAAGAGGGTTCTTGTTGAATTCGTTTCGGCAAACCCCACAGGCCCCATGCATATAGGAAATGCCCGCGGCGGTGCGCTTGGCGATTGCCTGGCGGCGGTGCTGTCAGCGGCGGGATATTATACCGAGCGCGAATTTTATATAAACGATGCGGGTAATCAGATAAACAAGTTTGCATTGTCGCTTGATTTAAGATATCGCCAGCTTTTTGAAGACGGTATTGAAATGCCCGAGGACTCATACCACGGCGATGATATTATAGAACACGCCAAAAATTTTGCCGAAATAAACGGCGATAAATATATGAACGTTTCGGAAGAGGAGCGCCGCGCGGCGCTGGTGGAATTCGCCCTCCCCAAAAACATTCAGGGCCTTCACGATGACCTGCTTAAATACAGAATTGAATACAATACCTGGTTTAAGGAAAGCACACTTCATAAAAGCGGCGAAGCCGCAAGGGTTATCGAGCTTTTAAAGCAGAGCGGAAACACCTATGAAAAAGAGGGCGCGCTGTGGTTTAATGCCGAAAAATTCGGCTGCGAAAAGGACTTTGTGCTCATTCGCGCAAACGGTGTGCCGACATATATCGTGCCCGATATTGCTTACCACTACAACAAACTTGAGGTCAGAAAATTCGATAAGGCGATTGATATTCTCGGCGCCGACCACCACGGCTATGTTCCGCGCCTTAAAGCGGCGCTTACCGCCCTCGGCGTTGATGCCGACCGCCTGGATGCGGTGCTTATGCAGATGGTGCGCCTTGTAAGAAACGGCGAGGTTATAAAAGCATCAAAGCGAAGCGGCAAGGCGATAACCCTTGTAACATTGCTTGAAGAAGTGCCGATAGATGCGGCAAGATTTTTCTTTAACTTAAGAGAACCCAACTCCCATTTTGATTTTGACCTAGATCTCGCGGTCAGTGAAAGCAACACAAACCCCGTTTATTATGTTCAGTATGCGCATGCGCGTATTTGCAGTATAATAAGAAACCTGAAGGAAGAGGGAATAGCGGCAGACTGCGGTAAGACAGAAGACCTGCTTCTGCTCACCGCCCCCGAGGAAAGGGAACTTATCAATCATATAGCCGCGCTTACCGATGAAATCATCCTTTCCGCCAAGACCTATGACCCCGCGCGCATAACCCATTATCTTGTAGACCTTGCAACCGATTTCCATAAGTTTTATGCCGCTTGCAGGGTTAAGGGTGAAGATAAAAACCTCGTTAACGCAAGGCTTTGCCTTTGCGAGGCTACAAGAACGGTAATAAAAAATCTGCTTGAAATGCTTAAAATTTCAGCACCTGAAAAAATGTAGAGGGTTTTAAAAATGAAAAAAGATTCAAGAAATTTAACAATGCTCATGGACCTTTATGAAATGACCATGGCAAACGGACTTTTTGATACCGATTATGAAAATACGATAGCATATTTTGATATGTTTTTCCGCAAGGTGCCCGATAACGGCGGCTTTGCCATTATGGCGGGCATTGAACAGCTTATAGATTATTTCAATAATTTAAGCTTTGATGACTCGGATATAGAGTATTTAAAGGGTTTAAACCTTTTCTGCGACAGATTTATCGAATATCTTAAAAACTTTAAATTTTCCTGCGATGTTTGGGCAGTTCCCGAGGGAACACCCATTTTCCCGCATGAGCCGATTGTAACCGTTCGCGGCCCTGTGATAGAGGCGATGATGGTGGAAACATATCTGCTTCTTTGCGTAAACCATCAGTCGCTTATAGCCACAAAATCAAACCGAATTGTCCGCGCCGCGGCAGGCAGACCTGTTATGGAATTCGGCGCCCGCCGTGCCCAGGGGGCGGATGCCGCTTATTATGGCGCACGCGCGGCGATTATCGGCGGATGTACCGGCACCAGCGATATTAAAACCGCAAAAGATTTCGGTGTTGCGGCTTCGGGCACAATGGCGCATAGCTGGGTGCAGATGTTTGATGATGAATATGAAGCCTTTAAAACCTATGCCGAAAAATATCCTTCAAGTTGTCTTTTGCTTGTCGATACCTATAATGTTTTAAAATCGGGCATACCGAATGCCATAAAGGTTTTTGATGAGGTTTTAAAGCCAAAGGGTTTAAGACCGCTCGGCATAAGAATTGACAGCGGCGATATAACCTATCTTACCAAAAAGGTTCGCAAAATGCTTGATGATGCGGGTTATCCCGATTGCAAAATTTGCGTTTCAAACTCTTTGGATGAGCATATTATTGAAGATATGTTGCAGCAGGGCGCATGTATTGACAGTCTCGGCGTGGGCGAGCGACTTATAACCGCAAGCAGTGAAGCGGTTTTCGGCGGGGTTTATAAACTTTCCGCCATTGAAAAGAACGGGAAGATAATTCCCAAAATCAAAATCAGTGAAAATATAGCCAAAATCACCATTCCCGGTGTTAAAATTCCGTGGCGGCTTTATGACAGAAAGACCATGAAAGCCATCGCCGATGTTATAACACTAAATGATGAAAAAATAGATGATACAAAACCTTATGTTATTTTTGACCCCGAGCACATTTGGAAAAAACAGACCGTAACCGATTTTTATGCCAAAAAGTTGCAGGTTAAGATTATGGAACAGGGCAAGCAGGTTTATGAAAGCCCATCTGTTAAAGAGATTTCCGCCCATAGAGAAACCTGCGTAAACAATCTTTGGGATGAGGTTAAAAGGTTTGAAAACCCGCATACATATTATGTTGACCTCTCTCAAAAACTGTGGGATTTAAGAGATAAAATGCTAAGGGAAAGAAGAGATTAGTTTTAGTTTAGGAGAAACTTTATGCCGATAGAAACAAACATGAAGCTCGGAACCTATCCTGCTCTTTGTATGCGCGGGGTGGTGGCATTCCCGAAAATGGGGCTGACCCTTGATGTGGGCAGAAAAAAATCGATAAATGCCGTAAGCGCCGCAATGGAAAAGAACGAGTATTTATTTTTAGTAACACAAAAGAATATTTTTGCCGAAGACCCTAAGGCGGATGACCTTTATGAGATAGGCTGTCTTTGTAAGGTGCGCCAGGTTTTAAAGGTGCCGGATGGCGGCGCAAAAATTTTGGTGGAATGTCATAAAAGGGCAAAAAGGCTCACCTTTGCCGATAACGGCAACTATTATTTTTCAACCGTTGAAGAGCTATATGATACCGAGATAAAAAACCGCCCGGTATATATAGAAAGCCTTATTCGCAAGGTGAGAAACGAGTTTGAAAAATATGCAAGCGTGGGGCCGAAGCTCGCTTCCGATATTATTATGAATATCGCCACAGCTAAGGATATTTCTTATCTTTGCGATTTTATCGCCTTTAATATTCCTGCCCCGTTTGATGATAAGCAGTATGTTCTCGAACACCTAAACCCCGTAAAAAGGGCAAAAACCGTTATCGAGCTTCTTTCAAAGGAAAGAGAAGTTACAGTTATTGATAACCGCATTTCGGAAAAAACAAGAACCAGAATGGATGATAACCAAAGGGATTATTATCTTAAAGAGCAGATGCGCGTTATCAGTGATGAGCTTTACGGTGACGGCGGTGCGGATGAGGTTGAGGAATACTATTCCGCGCTTGAAAAGCTTAATGCCAAAGAAGAGGTTAAGCAAAAGATAAAAACCGAGATTGCAAAGCTTTCCAAAATGCCGCAGGGCGCGCACGAATCTACTTTGCAACGCAATTTCCTCGACCTTGCTTTATCTCTCCCGTGGGAGACTCGCTCCGTATCAAAGGTCGATATAAACAAAGCCAAAAAGATTTTGGATCGCGATTTTTACGGGCTTAAAAAGGTTAAGGAAAGAATACTCGAAATGCTTTCCGTTTTTGCCCTTTCTCCCGATATTTCGGGGCAGATTATCTGCCTTGTAGGCCCTCCCGGTGTGGGTAAAACCTCAATCGGCAGGGTTATAGCCGAATGTATGGGCAGAAAATATGCCAGGGTTTCGCTCGGCGGTATGCATGATGAAGCGGAAATTCGCGGCCATAGAAAGACCTATATCGGCGCAATGCCCGGCAGAATTATTTCCGCTGTAAAACAGGCGGGAACATCCGACCCGCTTATCCTTCTTGATGAAATAGATAAGCTCGGAAATGATTATAAGGGCGACCCGGCTTCTGCTTTGCTGGAAGTTCTGGATGCGGAGCAAAACAAGGCTTTTTATGATAATTTTCTTGAAATACCGTATGATTTAAGCCATGTTGTTTTTGTAACCACCGCAAATAATGCCGATACCATTCCTCCGGCGCTGCTTGACCGTATGGAGGTCATCTCGCTTGAAGGCTATACAAGGGAAGAAAAATTTAATATTGCCAAGCGCCATTTGGTTGCAAGGGAAACCGCATCCCACGCGCTTAAAGCCTCGCAGATTAGAATAACCGATGGTGCGCTTTACGGCTTAATCGATTACTATACCCGCGAAGCGGGGGTTAGAAAACTTTCCCGCGCAATAGGCTCTCTATGCGCTAAAGCGGCAAAAAAAATAGCCGAAGGCAGTGCAGACAGGGTAACTATTAAAGAAAGCGATTTGGGCGAACTATTAGGCCCTAAAAAGTATCGCCCCGAAGCGATACTCGAAAAGGATGCCGTTGGTATTATCAACGGTCTTGCATGGACTGCGGTAGGCGGCGAGATAATGCAGATGGAGGTTGTCTGTGTTCCGGGCAGCGGCAAAATTGAGCTTACCGGTTCGCTTGGCGATGTTATGAAAGAATCGGCTCAGGCGGCGGTCACCTTTGTTCGCGCCAACGCCGATAAATACGGTATAGACCAAAATTTTTACAAGGAAAAAGATATTCATATTCACGCAACCGAAGCGGCGGTGCCTAAGGATGGACCGTCCGCCGGCGTCACAATGGTAACGGCGCTTGTTTCCGCCCTTTGCGATAAGGCGGTTTTCCGCGATATTGCCATGACGGGTGAAATCACCATCCGCGGCAGGGTGCTTGCCATCGGCGGGCTAAAAGAAAAACTTATGGCGGCATACCGCGGCGGGGTAAAACGCGTGTTTATTCCAAAGGATAACATTCCCGACCTTGAAGAGGTTGATAAAACCGTTAAGGATAATCTTGAAATAATACCCGTTTCTTTTGTCGATGAAATAATAATGCAGGCGATAGACGGTATCACCCATAACAAAACCGTTTTAAACGGTAGCCTGGACCTTTCAAAAATCGCTCCATCTACCGCTATCAGCCAATAGGTGAAAAGATGAATTATAATGATATAACCTTTTTTGCCGCCTGCGGTAAACCCGATCAGCTGCCCGAAAGCGGAAAGGCGGAAATTTGCTTTGCCGGCAGGTCGAATGTCGGCAAATCATCCCTTATAAACCGCGTTACAGGCAGAAAAGCCCTGGCAAAAACCGGCGGAAAGCCCGGAAAAACCATAACCATCAATTTTTTTGATGCGGGGGAAATATTTTTGGTTGACCTGCCGGGATACGGCTATGCCAAAATATCCTTTAAGGAAAAAGAGCGCTTTGCCGAGCTTATGGAAGGCTATTTTACAAGCGGCAGGAATATAGGGCATTGCTTTGTGCTTATAGATATGCGCCGCGAGGCCGGTGAGCAGGACATACAAATGCTTGATTTGCTTAAAAACAGCGGAATACCTGCTACCGCGGTGCTTACAAAATGCGATAAGCTAAATAAAGCCGAATTTGAAAAACAGTTGTCGCTATTAAAAAAGCAGATAGGCGCTTATGCAGATGAAGAGAGCATTATTCCTTTCTCATCCCTTAAAGGCACGGGCGTTGAAAGTATCAGAGAAATATTAGAAAAAAACTATTGATTTTATAAAAAAGATGTGGTATTATACTATGGCGGTCAAAAAACCGCCATAGTAAATTTAATAAGAATGCGCCGGTAGCTCAGCTGGATAGAGCGTCTGGCTACGGACCAGAAGGTCGGGAG
>CAMPCO010000044.1 GCA_946646305.1 uncultured Clostridia bacterium
TTTTAAAATTTTTCATAAATGCCCTCCTGACTTAAATAGCAGAGAACTCACTGCCTTCGCGGCGGAGATATTTTCTGATAATGATTATACTGCCAAGTGTACCCGACAAAACACCTATCAGCGCGAAAACGCCGAGCAGGTACCACGCCATACTTGAAAATGGTACTAACTGTGTTGTGCCGAGAATTTCGGAAATCTTTTCCGCCAAAATACGGTAAACGAAGAAGACAAGTCCTTCGGAAACCACCGCGGAAATAATACCGATTATAACGCCCTCTATCACAAACGGCAGGCGGATAAATGAATTGGTAGCGCCGACCGCTTTCATAATGCTGATTTGAAGCTTGCGGCTGTACATAGTAACGCGAATTGTGTTTGAAACGATTACAAGCGCTATTATAAAGAGAATGGAAATTATCCAAACACCCGCAATGGCAAGCGCGCGCTTAAAGCCGTTTATCTTTTCCGCAAGGTCGCCCTGCGACTGGATGGTATCAACACCATCAATTTTCTTTATGCTTTCAAGGGTTTCCTTGAATTTCCCCATATCTTTCATGGTAACCTTTGCGGCGCCTGAAAGGGGGTTGCCGTGTTCACTGTTCAAAAATTCGAAATACTGGGCCTGACCTTCAAACATATTCTTCTTTACCGATTCAAGTCCCTCTTCCCCCGAAACATATACCGCTTCGGTAACATTCGGTAGCGCGGCAATCTTTTCGCAAAGGGCTTTTGCCTCTTCTTCATTGTGGATAATATAATCAGCGGGGCTTATACCGTTTTCATCGGTATCATCCTTTTCTTCAAACGCATCGTGCTCGCCGTAAAGCGCCCAACTGTAGTCTTTCATATAAACCATTACGGTGTTTTCCTGTTCAAGGCGGCCAAGCGCCAAAGAAACATTCTGCTCTATTAAAATGGCAAGGCCGATTATTACCATACAAGCCACAAGAACACCGATGGATGCAATAGACATAAGGCGGTTTGCCCAGGTGGACTTAAAGCCTTCGCCGACAAGGTATTTAAAGCTTCTCATTTTCATGCGTTTTCACCCCCGGGTTTGTTATCGGCAACAATGCGGCCGTGGTCCAGCATAATAACGCGATGGTTAAAATCATGCACAAGGCCGTGGTCGTGGGTTACCATTATAATTGTTGTGCCGCGCTTATTTATTTCGGTAAGCATACTTACAATATCATAAGACATATTCGGGTCAACATTTCCCGTAGGCTCATCGGCGATAATAAGGTCCGGCGCATTAACAAGCGCACGGGCAAGGCCAACGCGCTGCTGCTCACCGCCCGAAAGCTGAAGCGGCATCGAGCGCGCCTTTTCGCCAAGGCCGACCGCCGAAAGGGCTTTCGGAACCTCGCGCCTTATTTCATTATTTCCGGCGCCTATAACATGCATCGCAAAGGCGACATTATCAAAAACATTCATTGTATTTATAAGGCGGAAATCCTGGAAAACCATACCCATTGTACGGCGAAGCTTCGGCACTTGCTTTGAATCCATTTTGGTAAGGTTAAAGCCGTTTACCTTTATAACGCCGGTGTTTGGTTTTTCCTCGCGCATAATAAGTTTCATAAAGGTGCTTTTGCCCGCGCCCGAAGAACCTACAACAAAAACAAACTCACCGCGGTTTATGCGAAGATTTACATCTTCAAGAGCGTGAGTTCCCGTGGGGTAGGTTTTTGAAACGCCGCGAAACTCTATTATGGGCTCTGCTGTTTCCTGCGAAAGATTTTCGCCGATTACTGAATCTGGCATTTATATTCCTGCTTTCTTAGATTAGAATTTAGTGGGATTGTTTTTAAGATACTGATTAACCATAAGGGCGATTTTAAAGATTATTGCGTCATCAAATTCCCTGAGGTCAAGACCGGTTATTTTCTTAATCTTTTCAAGTCTGTAAACAAGAGTATTTCTGTGGATAAAAAGTTTATTCGATGTTTCGGAAACATTGAAATTGTTTTCAAAAAATGTTTGGATGGTGGAAAGGGTTTCGCTATCGAGCGATTCTATTGAACCGCGCTTGAAAACCTCACGCAAAAAGGTTTCGCAAAGGGTGGTCGGGAGCTGATAGATAAGCCTTGCGATACCGAGATTATCATAAGGGATGATAGAGCGCTGAGTATCAAACACCTTGCCTACCTCAAGAGCGGTCTGCGCTTCTTTGAAAGAACGGGCAAGATCTTTAAGATTGCTGACCGTGGTGCCTATGCCGATAACCGACTGAACATAAAATTCGCCAAGCAATGTATCGGAAATGGATTTGGCAAGCTTTTCGATATCCTCCGGCTCAATATCCTTTGCCGTTTCTTTAACAAGGGCAATATCGCTTTCGTTGATATTGATGATAAAGTCCTTGGTTTTATCGGGGAAAAGATTTTGAAGCGCATTGTAAACCGAAACATCGTTTGAACCGATGCTTCTGATTAAAATAACGGTTCTTGAAACATCATTGTTAAAATGAAGCTCGCGCGCTTTAAGATAAATATCCCCCGCGAGAATATTATCGAGAATGATATTCTTTACAAAGTTGCTCTTATCATATTTTTCATCATAGTAGTTCTTAATATTTGAAAATGATACGGCGAGAATTTCGGCATATTTGCCCGAAACAACATCATCGCCCTCAACAAAGACAAAGTACTCAACCCCCATTGATGAGGGTATCGATTTGAAGGAATAACCGCCGGCGGAAACAAGTTCCTGGTCTATTGCGGTGGTGACTGTAAGCTGTTCGCCTATTCTTTCAAGATCACTGCAGGCAATGATTTGAAGATCGCTGTCAACAACACCGAACACCTTATCAACACAATCCTTCATCTGGTGAATAACACCTTGAAACAATCGCTTAGCCATTATTTCAACTCCCATTCTATAATAATTTATATTATTTAATATAATAGTTACATTTATGATACACTAATTTTGTAACTTTTGCAATAGATATTCATAAAAAAGTTACAAATTTATTACAAAAAAATGACCGAACGGATACTATAAGCTCCGATCAGTCATTTAGTTCACAAAGGGTGATGATAAAATCGCCGATTGTTTCAACACTGAATTTATATTTTTTTGAAAAAACATCTATATTTTTAAAATCTTTTATTCCGCCGCCCGAAAGTTTTGCGGCGGACTCTTTTTTGGTCCAGATTTCATAAAAATTTTCGTAAGATTTTGCGGCATATTCCCTTTCTTTTTCGCTAAACAGCCGCAGGGATAAGCGGGGTTTTGGCTCTATTTTTTCGGTATCGATACCGATTTCCCTTTCCCCCACCGCGCAAACGCAAAAGCCCTTTGAATGGGCAAGGCTCAAATAAATGCCATCTATTTTCGGCTTGCCGTTTTCATCATAATAAAGGTCAGATAGCGAATACCCTGTGCCGATTAGCGCGTGGTTTAAAAGATAAAGGCAACCAAGCGTTTCCGCCATTCCCTTTTCGCTTTTTTTGTTATCAACATAAAGCTTCAGCTTTTGCGGCAGATTATCATAAAGGGGCGAAAGTTTTCCCGCCGCCCCTTTTAAATCAAGTTTATAAATCTTTGCCATTTTTACTTAAACGATGCATTCTTATAAAGCAGATCGATACAAGCCTTGCTTATTTGCATATATTCTTCAAAAATACGCTCATAGCTCGTTGTTTTGCCGAGCTTATCTTCATCTACTTTAAGTCCCTCTTTCTCAAAAAGAGCATAAAATGCCAAAACCGTGTTTTTAACCGATTTAAGCTCATCAAGCGAGTCAAGCTGACCCTCCGCCATATGCTCCACAACGCCCGAAGTAAAGGTGTTTATATCCTGATTTGTTCCCTTTAAATAGGTCTTTAAATCGTTTTTTCCCGACTGACGCAGGTAATTATCATAAAATACCATCATAACAAGGCCGGTAAACTCTTTTTTTGTGGGGGTTTCTTTAAAGGTGCAGCTATCAACAAAGTTTTTGGAAGCAAAAAACCTTTTGCAATCATCATCAAGTTTTTCTTTATATTCTTTTGCGCTTTTGTATCCGAGATCGGAATATGCTTTTTCAATATCCTTTGCAACACGGCGATAATTTACAGTAACGGTGAAAACAACATCCTTGCCGTTTAACTGCTCATTGCCGTAATTTTCGGGGAATTTAAGGTTTAAATCAACCGTTTCACCGACCTTTACACCGATAAGCCCCTCTTCAAAACCGGAGATAAAAGTGCCCGAGCCTATGAGCAAATCATAATTATCACTTGTGCCGCCATCGAAATAAGCGCCCTCTACCTTGCCGGCAAAGTTGATGTTTGCATAGTCGCCGTTTTGAACGGCGCCGCTTTCAACCTTTTCAAACAAATCGGCTGCGGTGATATCGGAAAGATAAAGCGCATTGTAATACTTTTTATACTCATCGCTTTTTTTATCAATAACTATTTTTTTGTACTCGCCCGTCTTTACATAAGCCGATGTTCCGCGGGAGCCGAAAAGCTCGGTGCCGGTACTGCCGCAGGAGCAAAGCATTAAAGCCGCAAGCATTAAACAAATAACACTTAAAAATTTCTTTTTCATTTAATTCACCTTATTATTTTATTTCGCCTTTTGAAAGGTCTTTTAAATACTCATTTATAAAACCGTCAAGGTCGCCGTCCATAACCGCGTTTATATTACCCGTTTCATAATCGGTGCGGTGGTCTTTGACCATTGTATAGGGCATAAACACATAGCTTCTTATCTGCGAGCCCCACGCGTTTTCCATTTGAACGCCCTTGATATCTTCTATCTTTTCAAGGTGTTCCCTCTCTTTTATTTCAAGCAATTTTGATTTTAACATCTTCATTGCCTGGTCTTTATTCTGGAACTGGCTTCGCTCGTTTTGGCAGGCTACGACAATTCCCGTCGGTATATGGGTAAGGCGCACAGCAGAAGAGGTTTTATTGATATGCTGACCGCCCGCGCCCGAAGAACGGAAAACATCCATTTTAATATCTTCTTCTTTTATTTCAATCTCAATATCATCGCTTATTTCCGGCATAACCTCAACAGCCGCAAAGGATGTATGCCTTCTGCCCGAAGCATCAAAGGGCGATACGCGCACGAGGCGATGAACACCCGACTCGCTCTTTAAATAGCCGTAGGCGTTTTCGCCCTCAACCAGGAGGGTAGCACTTTTAAGACCGGCTTCATCGCCCTCTAAAAAGTCGAGCACCTTGACCGAAAAATTATGCCTTTCACCCCAGCGGGTGTACATTCTCGTAAGCATTGAAACCCAGTCCATCGCTTCGGTTCCGCCGGCGCCCGAATGGAAGGTTAGTATCGCGTTGTTGCGGTCGTATTCACCTGTAAGCAGGGTGGAAAGCCTGAGGGAAACAAGATCGTTTTCAAGCTCATCTATCGAAGCGGAAATCTCCTCCACAAGGGACAGGTCTTCTTCCTCTTCACCCATATCGATAAGAACCGAAATATCATCAAATGATGATGAAATTTTATCATAGGCTTCAACCTTGCCTTTAAGCCTGCCCGTTTTTTGAAGAATATCTCTCGATTTATCGGCATCATCCCAAAAGCCGGGCTGCGCCGCTTTCAGTTCAAGCTCTTCAATCTCTCTTTTAAGCGAGTCATAGCCTATGGCATCGCGCAGTTCCTTAACTTCACCGCTGTTTGCATTAAGCCGCAAACGCAGTTGTTCAAATTCAAGCATCTGTTTCCTCCAGAATTCCTTTATTTACGGAATTATTCACATTTTAAAACATAAGCCTGCCACTCTTCGCGGGACAAATGCTCCGCTATTTTAAAGCCATGCTTTTCTGCGGCGGCTTCAACATCCGTTTTGCGGGTATCGATTATACCCGAAATAATCAAAATGCCGTCTTTTTCCATATAATCGGCAACATTGTCCATAAGGCGGATAACAACATCCGCCACAATATTGGCACAAACAATATTATATCTTCCCGTAACGCTTTTGGCAAGGTCTCCGACAGTAAAATCGCATTTTGCCTCTACGCCGTTTCTTTTCGCGTTTTCTTTTGCGGTTTTTACCGACATTTCATCAATATCAACACCAAAGGCGCTTTTAGCCCCCAAAAGCAGGGCGGAAATGCAAAGAATGCCACTGCCCGTACCTATATCGAGAACGGTGGTACTGCCGTTTGTATATTTTTCCAAAAGCTCCATACATAGGCTTGTGGTGGCATGGGTGCCCGTGCCGAAAGCGGCGCCGGGGTCAAGATGAATAACCTTGCGGTTCTCCCGGTTTTCATATTTTTCCCAAGAGGGGCAAACCGCGAGTTTTTTGCCGACCGCAAAGGGTTTAAAATATTTTTTCCAGTTCTCGTTCCAAAGACTGTCGTCAACATTTTCCGATACCACCTCGGCGGCAATACCCTCGGCTTTAAAGCGCTCGGAAAGATAACTTATCGCCTCTTTCGGGTTATCACATTCGTTAAGATATATATGTATAACCGCTATATCCCTTTCCTTTTTCAAAAGGTCTTCATCTATAAGGTCTATATGGGCTATCTGCTCAACACCCTCATAAATATCGGAATAATCTTCGATATAAATGCCGTAAGGCACAACCATATTGGCTATTGCCGAAGCGGTTTCAATCTGTTTTATGTCAACCTTGATTTTTATTTCGGTAAATTGCATTATTTAAGCCTTTCTTCAAAGAATTTTATAACATCTGCCGCTTTTGCGGAAACACTGCCCTGCATCATTCCGCCCCTGCCGCCGCCGCGAACATCAAAAGCTTTTTTGAATTCGGCAAATATGCTTTCGAGTTCTGCTTCCTCGCCGCAAAGACAAAAGTTTAAGCTATCGCCGCCGCCCGAGAGCGCCGCACGCGTTCCGCCGTGAGTTTTATGTAAACCATCGGTCAGCATTTGCAACTGCTTCATATTATAGTCTTTTTCGTAAAAACAATATGTGTCTTTTTTGGTTTCTACGGTATTTTCTATAAGCTTTCTTGTAAGTTCATTTATGGTTTGTTTTGTCTTTTCAAACTTATCCCACAAATTATGAACCGCCTGTGCCGCGCTATCGCGGTCGGCGGAAAGAAGCACGGAAATATCGCTTATATTTTCATATTTGTTTTGGTAATCAAGCAGAGCATATCTGCCGCATTTTAAGATAACCCTTGTGCCGCCGCGCATTTTGGTAAAATCAAGCAGTTTTATCATGCCTATTTCACCGGTTCTCGCCACATGGGGCGCACAACAGGCGCAAACATCAACACCTGTTATATCAACTATTCTAAGAGGGCCTTCTATCTCTTTTTTACTGCGGTAGTCTATTGTTTCAAGTTCCCTCTCACTCGGGTAATATGCCTTTATCTCGCGGTTTTCAAAAACCGCCCTGTTTGCGCTCTCTTCTACCGCATTTAACATTTCGCGGGTTAAAATACCATCAAAATCGACCGTGGCAAACTGCTCGTTTAAATGAAACCCGACATTGTTAAACCCGTATTTTTTAAAAACAATTCCCGAAACAATATGCTCGCCCGAATGATTTTGCATAAAGGAAAATCTGCGTGGAAAATCTATAAAGCCTTCTACCGTTTGTCCGACAGAAAAAGCCTTTTCGACAAAATGGGTTATTATGCCGTTTTCTTCCTTTACATAGTTTACCGCGGCGCCGTTTATAAGCCCCGTATCGCAAAGCTGACCGCCCTCTTCGGGGAAAAAGGCGGTTTTATCAAGTATTAAAGCATAGCCGTTTTCCGCTTTTTCACAGGAAACAACGGTTGCCGAAAACTTATCGAGGTAGGCATTTTCATCGTAAAGTTTAACGGTTTTCATTCTTTAATTTCTCCGCTATAATATGCGCCGCTTTATAAATATCGCCGGCACCCATTGTGATTATAATATCGCCTTTATTTGCGTCATTTATCATCTTTTCCGCGAGCAATTCATAATCATCGATAACCTCGCCGCCGAGCTTCTCGGCTATCTGCTCAGAGGAAACGCCCCAGATGTTTTCTTCTCTTGAAGCCACAATCGGGGTAAGATATATTTTATCGGCAAGAGAGAGTGATTTTATCATCCCATCTTTAAGGTTTGCAACGCGGGAATAGGTAAACGGCTGGAAAGCGATGATTATTCTTTTCGCCCCCTGATCCCTTGCCGCTTTGAGGGTGGCTTCTATTTCGGTGGGGTGATGACCATAGTCATCAACAACCGTAATGCCGCCGAATGTGCCGTAAATTTCAAATCTTCTGCCGGCGCCCGTAAAGGTTTTAAGCGCTTCGGTTATACCCTCTGCACTAACCCCCATTTCATAGCAAACCGCAAAGGAAGCAAGGGCATTCAAAACATTATGCTTGCCCGGAAGGGAGAGCTCTGCGCGGCAGATTTTTTCTTTTTCTTTGTATATATCAAAGGCGAAGCCGTGACTTTCGGGGGCTAAATTTCGGGCGGTGTACTTGCAGTTTTCAAAGCCATAAGTCACAAAATCAACACCCGTTTGTTTTACAACATTCATAGCCCTATTGTCGCCGCCGTAAACATAGCAAAGCTTTGAAAAGGAAACAAATTTTGCAAAAGATTTTTCCAAATTTTCCATTGTTCCGAAATAATCAAGGTGGTCGTTATCAACATTAAGCAGTACCGATATATCGGGAGAAAACTGCAGAAAACTATCCACAAACTCGCAGGACTCGCAAACAAAATTTTGGCTTTTTCCTATTGTGCAGTAGGAATTAACAAGAGGAAGCTTGCCGCCGATTACCGATGTAGGGTCCATCTTGTTAAGATAGAGAATTTGTGTTATCATAGAGGTAACGGTAGTTTTGCCGTGGGTTCCCGCAACGGCGATAACATTATCATATTTCCTTGTGAGCGCCCCTAAAAGGAAGCTTCTTTCCATCTGCGGGATGCCGAGTTTTTTCGCTTCTACGCGCTCGGGGTTATCCTCGTGAACAGCGGCGGAAAAAACAATCAGCTCGGCGCCGTGAACATTCTCTTCTTTCTGTCCCTTGTAAACTTTAACACCAAGGGTAGAAAGCCTTTTGGTGGCTTCGTTTTCGTTGTTATCGGAACCTGTTACCAAATAGCCCTTGGCATTTAAAATCTCGGCAAGCGGATACATACCGCTGCCGCCGATACCTATCATATGGATATGTTTTATATTGTTTAACAAGCTGTCGGTTTTATGAGCTGTTTTCATATTTACCATTTCCCTTTAAAACTTTATCAAAATACTATATAATTTATTATATAACCTTTTTATAAAAAAATAAACCCTTTTTTAGCAGGTGATGATATGACCTTTGATTTGCCGCAAAATGTAAGCCAGGTTCTCAAAACGATAACAAACGCGGGATACGAAGCCTATATAGTGGGCGGATGTGTTCGTGATATGCTGCTTTGTGTTACCCCTTTTGACTTTGATATCACCACAAGCGCCTCGCCGGAAATAATAAAATCGCTTTTTGAAAAAACCGTTGATACCGGCATTCGCCACGGCACCGTAACGGTCATATCGGGCGGCAGTTCGTTTGAGGTTACCACCTTTCGCACAGACGGTGATTACAAGGACTCCCGCCACCCTGAAAAGGTTAAATTTGTATCAAATATCAAAGAAGACCTTTCCCGCCGCGATTTTACCGTTAATGCCATGGCTTATAACGATAAAGCGGGGCTTGTGGACTATTTCGGCGGCAGAGAAGATTTAAAGGCGAAAATTCTTAAAACCGTGGGCGACCCGAGTAAACGGTTTTCAGAAGATGCGCTTCGCATTTTAAGACTTTTTCGCTTTTCTTCTACCCTTGGTTTTGCAATCGATAAAGTCACCCTTGAAAGCGCACTCGATTTAAGCGAAAGCCTTAGCAAAATAAGCGCCGAGCGAATAGCCGCGGAATTAAAAAAAGCGGTTTGCGGCAAGAATGTAAACGCGCTTTCTCCCCTTATAAAATC
>CAMPCO010000045.1 GCA_946646305.1 uncultured Clostridia bacterium
TCAAGCGTTTCGCCCTTGACCGCCACATAGGTTTTGCCGCCGCTTATCATAACAACGGGCGGGCGGGGTATTCGGTTATAATTAGAAGCCATAGAGTAGTTATATGCGCCGGTGGTACAAACGGCAACTATATCGCCGCGCTTAATACCCGCGGGAAGCAGAACGCCCGGCTGAATAATATCGCCGCTTTCACAACAGCTGCCTACAACGGTTGACCGCATATCGCCCTTTTCGTTCATACGGTTTGCGGGCAAAACGGTATACGGCGCTTCATACATAGCATAGCGAACATTATCCGCCATACCGCCGTCTACCGAAACATAGTTTATAAATCCGGGTATCTTTTTAACCATACCGACAGTATAAAGGGTAAGCCCCGCATCGGCAACTATACTTCTGCCCGGTTCAAACGAAACAGACGGCATGGGATAATCATTCTGCTTTACAAAGCCTTTAACAAAGGAAGCTACCGCCGCGATGTTTTCGGCAATATCGATATAAGGGTCGCTATCTAAGTATCTGACACCATATCCGCCGCCGAGATCAAGCATTTCCGCCGTAAAGCCAAACTTTTCGCGGACATAAAGCATATATTCAAGCATAATCTTTGCCGAGCGGATATAAACATCCGAATCAAAAAGCTGGGAACCCACATGGCAATGGAAACCGATAAGGTCAATATTTTCAAGGCTCAGCGCCTTTTCGGTTATCTTTTCGGCGGCGCCTGTTTCAATGGCGAAGCCGAATTTAGAATCAACCTTGCCGGTATCAACCGCTTCAAAGGTGTGGGTATCGATACCGGGGGTAAGGCGCAGAAGCACCTTTTGCTTTATACCGCGTTTTGCCGCCGCTTTCTGAAGTGACAAAAGTTCTTCCCTGTTATCTATAACAAAATAGCCGACCTTATTATCAAGGGCATATTTTATATCAAAATCGGTTTTGTTGTTTGAATGGAAAAAGGTGTTTTCAAGAGGAAAGCCTGCCGCCTTTGCGGTATGAATTTCACCGCAGGAAACAACATCGCAATACATTCCCTCTTCCTTCATAATAGCATACATCCGTTTGAAAGAAGCCGCTTTTGAAGCATAAATCACCCTGCCGCTTTTACCAAAATAGCGCTTTACGGCATTTATATATGTTCGGCAGTTTTGCCTGATTTTATCTTCATCCATAAGGTAAACCGGTGTGCCGTATTCCTTGGCGAGAAGGGTGGTATCAAGTCCCGCAAAGCAAAGTTTGCCGCTTTCGTTTACCGAAAGATTATCGCATATAAGTTTATTTTTAAATGACATTTTGCGTTCCTTTATTAAAGCATAGTGTGTCTGAGTTCTTCGCCCGATAGGGGAGAAAGATCGGCGGGCGCAATATCAAAGGCGGTTTTGCAGCCCATTTCGCCGCGGGCATTAAGCTTTACCGCCGCGCGGGCAAACGCCGTAAGAACACTGCCGGTGAATTCGGGGTTTGAATCAAGCTTTAGGCTGTATTCAATAGAATGTTTCATCTCGCCCGAACCTGTGGTGCCTGTTCTGATAACAAAGCCGCCGTGGGGCAAAGCCGAATGGTTCGCTTTCATCTCTTCTGCCGTGATAAAGGTTACTGTTGTATCATAATCGGCAAAATAGTTTGGCATTTCCTTTATCTCTTTTTCAATTCTCGCTTTATCGGCGCCCTCTTCCGCTACAACATAGCATTCTCTCTTATGAAGTTCACGGGCGGTGAAATCGGTGGTGTCGCCGTTTCTTACCTTATTAAGCGTTTCTTCAATCGGAACGGTATATTGCCTTGCATCCAAAACACCCTCTATTCGGCGAATGGCATCGGAGTGACCCTGACTTACGCCCCTGCCCCAGAAGGTGTTGCTTTTGCCCTCGGGCAAAATGCAATAGGAATAAATTCTTGCAAGGGAGAACATACCCGGGTCCCAACCTACCGATATAACGGCAACCTTGCCGCCGCGTTTTGCCGCCGCATCGGTGTTTTCAAAATGCTCGCCGATTTTTGCGTGGGTATCAAAACTATCGATAACATTAAAATGTTCGGCAAGCGCCGGTGTCATTTTAGGAAGGTCTGTTGCAGAGCCGCCGCAAATAATAAGAGCATCTACTTTGTCCTTAAAATCTAAAATATCCTTCGCACTGTAAACCGGTGTGCCAAGCACACTCTTAACCTCTTCGGGCGCGCGGCGGGTAAAAATGCCGACAAGTTCCATATCATAAGCATTATTGACCGCTGCTTCTACTCCTCTACCTAAATTGCCGTAACCATAGATGGCAATTTTCATAAAACATCCTTCCTTTCTTTTTTCGTTCTGTGGATAGTTTACTAAATTAAATTTTGCTCTTTCATAAGGCTTATAAGCCTTTGCTCGTGCGCCGCTTCCATTTTTGTAAGCGGCAGGCGCAGACTGTTTTCACCATAACCCATTTTTGCCATAGCGCATTTAACGGGGATGGGGTTTACCTCGCAGAAAAGAGCATTTATAAGCGGAAGATATTTAAGCTGCGCCGCAAGGCTTGACTTAATATCACCGCCGAGAAAATCAGAGCAAATCTTTGCCGTTTCACGCGGCAAAAGATTTGAAAGCACCGAAATAACACCCTTGCCGCCAAGGGACATTATCGGCACAATCTGATCATCATTACCTGAATAAATATCGATTTTATCACCTGCCGCGGCGGCAATTTCCGCCACCTGAGAGATGTTTCCGCCGGCTTCTTTAATACCGGTTATGTTCTCATGCTCGGCAAGCTTTGCAACCGTTTCGGGCAGAATGTTGCAACCTGTTCTTGAAGGAACATTATATAGAATACAAGGTTTATCAACATTATCGGCAACGGCGAGAAAAGACTCATAAAGCCCTGCCTGGGTTGCCTTGTTGTAATACGGGGTTACAAGCAAAAGTCCGTCCGCCCCCGCTTTGCAGGCAAACTTTGAAAGAGAAAGGGCATAAGCCGTATCATTAGAGCCTGTGCCGGCGATAACCGGAACACGGCCTGCCACCTTTTGAACACAAAAATCAATCAGTTCGCGGTGCTCCGCATCGGTAAGGGTTGAGCCCTCGCCCGTTGTGCCTGCAACAACAATGGCGTTGATGCCGCTTTCTATCTGCCAATCAACCAGGCGGGCAAATGCCTCATAATCGATTTTATCATCCCGAAACGGGGTGATAATCGCGGTTGCCGCGCCGGTAAACACTGTCTTTTTCATTTAATTCATCCCTTGGTAATTTAATATGCTTTGCCCCAATAGAGCATGTGTTTAGCCTTTTTGCCGCAGCAAACGCAGGTGTCGGCAAGATGTTCTTCACCTTCAAGCGGAATGCAACGAGAGGTTATGCCGAGTTCTTCTTTAAGCTTGTCTTCACATTCTCTCTCACCGCACCACATCGCTCTTATAAAGCCGGGTTTGTTATCGGCAATATCTTTTAACTGCTCATAGGTCTTGGCATCATAGGTCATACTTTCTCTGCGGCGAAGCGCCTTTTCATACATACCGTCGTGAACGGCTTTTAAAAGTTCGGGTATGGCTTTTTCGAGTTCATCAAACGAAACGGTAACCTTTTCACCGTTATCGCGGCGAACAACCACAACACATCCGTTTTCTATATCGCGGGGGCCTATTTCAACGCGAAGCGGAACGCCCTTCATTTCGTATTCGGCAAATTTCCAACCGGGAGACTGGTCGGATGTATCGCATTTAACGCGGGCGACCGCTCTGATTTTTTCGGTTATCTCAAGCGCTTTTTCGGTAACACCCGGTTTATGAGAAGCAATAGGTACCACAACAACCTGAACAGGCGCTACGGCAGGGGGTAAAACAAGTCCGTTATCATCACCGTGGGTCATAATAATCGCGCCGATAAGGCGGGTGGTGGTTCCCCATGAGGTCTGGAAAGGATAGCGCAGTTTATTTTCTTTATCGGTATACTGAACACCGAAAGCGCGCGAAAAACCATCGCCGAAATAATGCGATGTTCCGCTTTGAAGCGCTTTGCCATCGTGCATAAGCGCCTCTATTGTATAGGTGGCTTCGGCGCCGGCAAATCTTTCTTTTTCGGTTTTTATGCCCTTTATAACCGGCATTGCGAGAAACTCTTCGGCAAAGCGGGCATAAACATTTAACTGCTGCTCGGTTTCACGCCTTGCTTCCTCTTCGGTTTCGTGAATGGTGTGACCCTCCTGCCACAAGAATTCACGGGAACGCAGGAACGGTCTCGTGGTTTTTTCCCATCTTACAACCGAACACCACTGGTTATAAAGCTTCGGCAAATCTCTGTATGAATGAACAACATTCTTAAAGTGGTCGCAGAAAAGGGTTTCACTTGTCGGGCGAACGCAAAGCCTTTCCTCTAACTTTTCTTCGCCACCCATTGTAACCCAGGCAACCTCGGGCGCAAAGCCTTCAACATGGTCTTTTTCCTTTTGCAAAAGGCTTTCGGGAATAAACATTGGCATATAAACATTTTCATGTCCCTTTTCCTTAAAAAGACCATCCATTATTTTTTGAATGTTTTCCCAAACGGCATAGCCATAGGGCCTTATGATCATACATCCTTTGACCGATGAATAATCAATAAGCTCCGCTTTAAGGCATACATCGGTATACCATTTGGCAAAATCTTCCTCCATAGAGGTGATTTCTTTTACAGCCTTTTCATTCTTTGCCATAACAGGTCTCCCCAATCTTAAACATATAATATAGTATTATAAAACACTGTCATTCTAATTTCAAGAAAAAATCCCGATAAAATCGGGATTTTTGTAACTTTTATTTCCTTTTTGCCCTTATTTTAATGCGCGACCAGAAAATTATGATTATCTGACCGGGAATGCCGAGCAAAAACAATTCCCACGCTTTGGATGACGCCCCCATAACCGATAAAAACAGGGATAGCAGTATCGCCCAAATAAGCAGTGACACAATTAAAAAGTTTCGGCGGCGGTTAAACCAAACCGAATTAAACACAAGCCACACAATAGCCGAAACGGGAATTGCATAAATAAATGCCAGCCACAAATGAAGCGCACCATCGGTAACCATTGATGCGGTAACATAGACTGTCAGCGCCACAAGCCATACAACCGCAACCGAAATGGCGGTTATAATAGCGCGGTTTCTGATTTTTGTGCGTTTTGTTTCGGCAGACTCTTCAACCCGCGCGGTATGCTCCGACTCTATAAGATAATCAATGCTGACGCCAAATGTATCGGAAATGGTTTTTAAAACACCTACATCCGGCACCGACTCGCCGCGTTCCCATTTGGAAATAGCTTTATCGGAATATTGAAGCTTTTCGGCAAGTTCAAGCTGGGTCATGCCGCTTTGCTTTCTGAGTTTTGACAGATTATCGGCAAAATTTTGCTTGATTGTTTCTAAGTTTTCCAAAAATTTCACCTCTTGAATATCTTTGATATTGCCATTATATCACATATTATGCGGTTTTGCAAGGGCTATTCTACCGCCGGTAGAGATGTCGTTTTTTCACTCTACCGCGGCATAAAAAACTGTTTACCGCCTAAATCAACAGTTTATTGAAAGCGGAAGATTGTTTGAATAAAATGTTATATGTACCGCAAAACCCTATTTTCAGAAAGGCTGATATAAATGAGCGAAAACTACATTCTTTCGTGTGAATCAACTGTGGATCTGCCCTATTCTTATGTTGCCGGCAGAAATATTCCCGTTTTGTTTTACACCTACACCGTGGATGGCAAAGAATATGAAGACCACATGGTAAGAACAAAAGAAGCGTATGATCGTTTTTACAAATTTTTGGATGATGGCTTTTTGCCGAGAACATCTCAAATAAATGAATTCAAATATACAGAGTATTTAGAAGACCTGCTTCAAAAGGGCGATGTTTTGCACATCGTTTTCGGCACAGGTATGACAACATCATACTTAGGCGCTATATCTGCCGCCGAAGCTCTGAGAGAAAAATACCCCGAAAGAAAACTTATTGTTATCGATTCAACCTGCTCCTGCACGGGTTACGGCCTGCTTGTAGATATAGCCGCCGATTTGCGCGATGAGGGCAAGTCTATTGAAGAGGTTGCCGCCTGGGTTGAAAACCACAAGCACAAAATAGGTCACCAGTTCTTCTCTACCGATATGAAATTCTTCCGCAGAAGCGGTCGTGTTTCGGGTGTTGCCGCAACGGTTGCTTCGGTTCTCGGTATTTGCCCGCTTATGTGCTTAAACTACGATGGCAAAATCGTGGCTTATGAAAAGGTGCGCGGTGTTAAAAACACCATAAACAAAACCGTTGATGAGGTTGTGGCGCATATAGAAAAGGAACCGAGACACAAAATATATATTTCAAATTCCAACTGCCGGGAGCTGGCAAGCGAGGTAAAGGCTCTTATTGAAAAGCGCCTGCCGCAATATAAAAAGAATATTCACGAATGCCAGATAGGCTCAATAATCACCGCCCACTGCGGACCGGGAACGGTTGCCGTTTTCTTTGTGGGTGATGATAGGCCGAAAATAAGTTAAAAAGGTTTTGTCTATATATAAAAACACGCGAGTCTTAAATTTTGACTCGCGTGTTTTTATTTTAATAATTATTTAATTTTGCCGTAAAGCGGAACATCGCTGTCGGACTTGGGCTCCCTTGTGGGGGTTGTGATTTTGGGAGCGGCGGCTCTTCTCGGTCTTCTGCCGTTTCTGCCGCGGTCACCCGAGCGGCGGCGGTCAAATCTTACATTTCTGACATCATCGCCTTCAACCACGATTACAACCCTGCGGTTTTCACCCTCGCCGAGAGAAGCAGAGGTTACACCCTCAATTTCCTGAATGGTGGTATGAATAATGCGGCGCTCATAGGGGTTCATCGGTTCAAGCGCCTTGCCGCGACCGGTTTTCAAAACACCGGCGGCTATACGCTTTGCAAGAGAAACAAGCGCATCTTCACGCCTTTCGCGATAATCACCGATATTAAGAGTGATTTTATAATATCCCGCTTTTGTTCTTGCCGCAAGGGATACAAGATGCTGTAAAGCATCGAGCGTTTCGCCCCTGTGACCTATAACAATACCGAGCCCATCACCCGAAAGGAATATGGCGGCGCCGTCTTCACCCTCGGCTACCTGCATCTCAACATTTTCGCAACCGAGAAGCGGCAGAACGGTATTCAAGTATTGAACCGCTTTATAAGAACGGTTTTCTTCTGTAAGGCTTTCTGCGGGAACAGCGTTTTCCTGTTTGTTTTCTTCCTTTTTGCTTTCCTTTTTAGAAGGAGCGTTTTTCTCTTTTTTGTTTTCTTTTTTATGGTCTGCTTTTTGTTTCTGTTTCTTTTCGCCCTTGGGGTCGGGACGGGTTATCCAAACCTTAACTTCGGCATCTTTACCGCCGAAAAGACCAAGCGTTTTCTTTTTGGGCATAGAGATTATATCGAACTCGAACTCTTCATCTTCACCGATTCCGAGTTTTAAAATCGCATCTTCTTTTGCTTCATCAACCGTAGATCCGCGGCCGATTTCTTCTATAATCATATTTTTCCTCCCGTTTAAGCAGTCAGAATATTACGGGTTTAAGACTTATAATATCAATTAAACTTTTCTAACTGTTTCTTCTCAAAATCAATTTCTTTTTCAAGGTCCTTTGTGCGTTCACGGGCAAGGAGGCGCTGCGGGCCGTAGAATATCTGAACAAATATCTGAATTAGTCCGCCTATAAGTGAAGAGCATATCCAGTAGAAGCAAACACCGCCGGGGAATGTGAAGCCGATGAAAAGAGAAATCAGCGGCATAAACAATGTCAGTCCCATCATAGAGGGAGCATCCGGTGTGTTGATCTTGTTGATTTTGCTTTGGATAAGGCTCATTATCATCTGTGATAAAAACGCGCCAATCGGCAACAACCAGTTAAGGCTGAAGCTGTGGAAAATATCCAAACTGAAGTTTGGTTTTTCAATTAAATTGATATCATCGGTAAACAAGGTATAACTTATGTTTGACTCTTTATCCTTTTTGCAAACATAATTATAGTCATCTTTGATTTTTTCGTATCTTTCTTCACCCAAAACCTCTTCAACTATGCCTGTGTCATCACGGATAAACTTGATAAGACCAAGCTGGTTGCTTACGGTTCCTCTTGAAGAGCCGAGATTGTATTCCTTAATAATCTCTTCATACCTGTCGGCATCGCTTTCTTTAAGGTCTTCAAGCCCCTCGCTTATGGCGGTGGAAACATTGTTAACCTTATCCTTATCCGCGCCGGACATATAGGTAAGCGGAGAAAGAATTAAAGAATAAATTGCAAAAAGAAGCACAAGTCTTATAATCATGGGCAAGCAGCCGCCCGCCATGGAAACATTTTCTTTTCTGTAAAGCTCTTGCTGAGCTTGTGCAAATTTTTGCTTATCATCACCGAAACGCTTTTTAAGTTCATCAAGCTTCGGTTTAAGGCGAAGCTGCGAAACGGTTGATTTTTGGCTTTTTATATTAAGAGGTATAAGAATTACATCTATAAAAAGAGTAAAAACGAATACCGAAGCCGCAAAGTTTCCGCCTAAAATCTGCGCCAAAAAGCGCATAACATATCCGAGCGGAATATTAATGATATCAAATAATCGACCCATTTTTCAAAGCACCTTATATTATTATAGTGTTTATCCCTTTTTTGTCTTTTTGGGCGGAACGGGATCATATCCGCCTTTGCAGAGTGGGTTGCAGCGCAATATTCTGTAAAATGCCAAAGCGCCGCCTTTTATGGCGCCGTGAACGGTTATTGCCTCAATGGCATAGGCGCTGCATGTGGGTGTAAATCTGCAACATGGAATTTTTGCAGGGGAGATATGTTTTCTGTAAAACTTTATCGCGCCAATCATAAGTTTTGAAACCGCGCTCATTCTTCTTCTCCCGCATTTTTTAAAATTGTAATCAGTTTTTCGGCAATAAACCCGCTTTTTCTTTTAAGCAGTTTGTTTCTTGCCACAACAACATAGTCGTACCCCGGCATAAGATGGTCTGCCGCCATATCAAAAGCGGCGGTTATCACGCGCTTTGCCCTGTTGCGCGCCACCGCGGTACCCATTTTTCGGCTGACCGTAATACCAAGGCGAACTCTTTCCCGGCGGCCCTTTACGATATAAAGCACAAATTCCGGGGTGACATACGATTTGCCGCGATTATACGCGCGGCGAAATTCATAGTTTTGCTTTAATTTTTCAAAGCATCTCATACTTTTTCACAATCCTTTAAAAAAAGGAAAAGCCACATTTTTTAGTGGCTTAGTAGGTCAGCTGTTTTCTGCCCTTTGCTCTTCTGCGGGCAAGTACCTTACGACCGTTAGCAGTAGCCATTCTCTTTCTGAAACCGTGTTCCTTTTTACGATGGATTTTCTTGGGCTGGTAGGTTCTCTTCATCTCTTTTACCTCCTTCACTAAACCTTTTTAATGTTTATTTATCGTCAATATAAGGGTGAACACCGAAAACAGGCGACAAACTCCCTTATATATCCTTGCAATAAGCGATTATACCTTAAATCTTTAAAAAAGTCAATAAAAAACGGCTTTTAAATTTTTCTTGCAATAATATTGTAAATATGATAATATAATATCACTCGTGGGGGCGTAGCTCAGCTGGGAGAGCGCCTGAATGGCATTCAGGAGGTCAAGAGTTCGATCCTCTCCGTCTCCACCAATAAAAG
>CAMPCO010000046.1 GCA_946646305.1 uncultured Clostridia bacterium
GAAAGCAATTATGAAACTGAAAGTGAAGAAACCTCGGTAGATAATATAACCGATATAAGCGAAACCGTTGCGAATGAGTCGGAAACAGAAATCACCTCTTCGTTTGAATACATAAAAACCGATTTAAGCGAGAGCACGATTCATGACTTTGACGAGAAAAACCGACAGGTGGTTGAAAAAACCGTAGAAACAAAAGCCGGCGGTAACGATACATATTTCCCGCTTGATGCCGATACCACTGCTCCGTTTAATGTAACCGATAAAAATACAGGCTATATTGTCGGCGGTTCGCATGCATCATACCAAAGCGAATGGGGCGATGTTCGTGTGGCTTACTATAATATGAGCGACCTCAGTAACTCCCTTTATGGTGTCAACAGTTATTCGAACAACTCAGAACGCCTTGAGGTTTTAACAAGAACCTACCTTTCAAACGGGTTTAAGCGTGTAAGCGATACCTACAACTCAGATAACACAAACGCCAATACATCCTCAAGTCTCAGAAACATCTCAAAGGTAAGTGTTTCAGACCTTGGACTTAAAAAATATGATAACGCGCGTTCACAGCTGCACGATGTATTTGAAGAGCAGCCTACCCGTATTTACGGTATGCACTTTATGGATGCTGTTATCAGCACAGATAACCTTATCGTAGCGCCCAAAGTTAAAATCAACGGTACGGAATATACTAATTATCAAATGCCGGAAGACAGTATCGACTTCAGACTTAAAACCAAAGGTTATATCAATTTCTTTGCGGGTACCTATTATACCAACTCGGGTTATGAAAACAACAGTTTCTTCTCTTTAAACCAGATATTCAGAAACTCGAATAATGAAATAACCGAGATCAAGCGTATTGAAAAAATATACGGCGACCCAAGTTCCGAAAAGAAATCCTATATTTATAAATACGAGGGCGATAATACCCCGACTCTTCCAAACGGGTATGTTCTTATGTTTGACACCGACTGGATTGAAAGACCGGATAACATGATATACAAATCTATGTATTATTTTGAGGTCCCCGTAAATTCAGGCGAGTATGCTCTTGGTTCTGTTAATGAAAAAGGCAGATACGGTGCATATCTTTGCTATCTTGATATCGGTGCAAGCGCCGCCGATCATTCATCGGTGCTTGGTACTATAGACTTTGTATATGATAATCTTTCCGATAAAATTGTAACGGTTACAGATGTTTCAGACCAGGATACAAGTCTTAACTACTATGTTCCTTCTCTCGCAATAATGTATTCAAAGAATACCGATGAAACAAACACCGTAGCGATTGATAATTTCAAAGTTAATGTCCGAAGAACCATATCTTCCGTTAACGATTCTACCGCTACTATGAATGTTACATATTCGGGCAGCGATGCTGAGCATATCACCACGATTAAACAGACAAATAATCTCGGTGATACCATAAATCAGCAAACTCAGTAAATCTGTGTTATTATTAGTTAAAACGGATAAGAATACTGATATAAATATTAAAAGTAAAATAACCATTCCAAAGCAATTAAACCTAATAGAATAAACGGAAAAAACCGTTAAAAGAAAGGAAATAAAACTTATGGAAAACCAAAAAAGCACTGCTAAAAAAGTAGTAACAGTAATTGTAAACATCCTAATATGGTTGTTTATAGCCTTTGCGGTAATTGTTACAATACTAACTTTTGCGGCACAGTCCAACTCCAACGGTATCCCCTCAATAGGCGGTAAAACCATTCTTACCGTACAGACCTCTTCAATGGAACCGGTCATTATGCAGGGTGATATCATCATCGGCAGAAAGCTTACCACAAAAGAGCAGAAAACCCTTAAAGTGGGGGATGTCATCACCTTTAACGCAGGTGACCTTACCGGTGACGGTGTAGCAGACATCAACACCCATAAAATTATTGAGGTAAACGATAAAAACGGTGAGATATCCTATGTAACAAAGGGTGAAAACCGTGAAGTTGCTGATGAAACTCCCGTTAAATCTCAAGATGTTATTTGCATCTATGAGGGTACTCGTTTTGCAAAATTAGGCAGAGTTCTTGACTATCTCTCAAAGCCTCAGGGCTTTCTCGTAGTTATAGTTCTACCGCTTGTTCTTTTCTTCCTTTATGAACTTGTTGCTTTTGTTCGCAAGGTTATTCAGGTAAAGACCGCGGGCACAAAACAGATCACTGAAGCTGATGAAGAACTTATTCGTCAGAAAGCGGTTGAAGAGTACATAAAAGCGCAAAAAGCCGCCGAGGAAGCCCCAAAAGAAACAACCGAAACCACCGAGGGACAGGAAGGCTAAAATAAGGTAAAAAGCCTTATTTTTGAATACTATTTATTTTGTCTTGCAACTTTAAAAAAAGTTGTAGGGTTTGTTAATTATTGCTTTTTTGGTCTTTTTAATAAACATTTTATATCATATAATCATATACAAACTACAAGAGGTACTAATTTATGGATGCATTTATGAATTGGTTTTTCGCCTTTATGACAACCATACTCGAGTCGGTATGGAATGGAATTTCCGGTCTTTTCGGCGCCATATTCAGTTTCTTTAATTTTCCGGTAATATTTGACCAGTTAAACCGATTTAAAAGCGATTTTAATGCACTTGCATGGATACTTTGTGTTTTAACAATACTGCTTACATATGCCATTTTTGCGGCTATAATATTCCTCATTGTTATCGTTATTCGTAAATATATCCGATTTAGAAAAACACTTGTCGGCAACGAGGACCTGCTTGAAGAAATAGCCGATTTGCACCGCGATGTTGTAAAACTTACCGCGGAAAAAGAACGCATTATGGCATTAAAACTTGATCCGACCGGCGTAACCTATGAGGAGCTTCGCGATCTGTTTGAAGAAGAGAAGAAAGAGCGCGGCATTGTTGATACCGATGAGCCGATGGAAACAGGCGAGAAACAGGTTGTTGAGAACGAAGGCAAGCGTTTCTATCGTCTTTCTGCGGTTGATGAAAAGTATAAATACTATGTTCCGCCCGAGTATGACCGTTCTATGTCACTTGAGGAACTTTGTAATGATATAAGAAACTATGCCTGTTCAAGCTCAAATCTTTATTACGAGGTTAAAACCATCAGGCTGATGATAGCCGGTCTTGCTTCCACAAAACTCATACTTTTGCAGGGTATTTCAGGTACAGGTAAAACATCTTTGCCCTATATTATGGGTAAGTATTTCCTTAATGACTCTACAATAGCTTCTGTTCAGCCATCGTGGCGTGACCGTACTGAGCTTTTCGGTTATTTTAATGAATTTACCAAAAAGTTTAACGAAACCGAGGTTTTAAAGAGAATATACGAGGCGTCATATAATGATGATATCAATATCATCATTCTCGATGAAATGAACATTGCCCGTGTTGAGTATTACTTTGCAGAAATGCTTTCCATTCTCGAAATGCCGAATGCTGATGAATGGAAAATAGAACTTGTACCGTCATCGTGGGATACCGACCCGGCCCATCTTGTCGATGGTAAACTTCAAATTCCGCAAAATGTATGGTACATAGGAACCGCCAACAACGATGACTCTACCTTCGCCGTTTCCGATAAGGTTTATGACCGTGCGCTTGTTATAAATCTTGACAGCAAAGGCATTCCGTTTGAGGCTCCCTCAACCGAAGCCAAGAATATAAGTTATTCTTATGTTGAGTCTCTTTATAAAAAAGCTATTGAAGATTATCCGGTAAGCAAGGAAAATCTTGATAACATAACCCATCTCGACCTTTATGTTATTGAAAAATTCCGTGTTGCTTTCGGTAACCGTATTATAAAACAACTTAAAATATTTGTTCCGGTATTTGTCGCGTGCGGCGGTACCGAGCTTGAAGGTATAGACTACATACTTGCCACTAAGGTGTTCAGAAAGTTTGAGTCGCTCAATTTCTCGCTTATCAGAGATGAGATAAGAGGACTTATCGCCTATATGGATACACTCTTCGGTAAAGGCAATATGAAAGAATGTACCGAATATCTTTTAAGACTTCAAAAGATGATGTACTAATGGTTAAAGGAGGGTATTTCCAATGTCTGAAAACATTAACGAAACAAATAAGGTTCAAGATGAAAACCGGCAGGGGAATAATACCTTCAAGCGGGTTTATGATGATACAACATATTTTATAGACAGTATTATTTCAGAGTATTCCGTATTTCCGGACATACTTTCAATGATGCGTGACGGCAATGCAACGATAGAGCTTAAAAAACGCTATCTCCTTCGTGCTATAGATGAAACATGGGTCAATATCATTGAAGATACACTGCCTGCGCTTGATACCATCATCCGCAATCCCTCTAAGTTTATAGAAGAGAGGGAAGAGGTTATGCCTATCGAGCTTTCGAGAAACATTTCCGTTCGCTCGCTTCAGCATCTCTCCCAGCATACCAATCTTATTTCAAAAATCGAAGGGGATAAAATCACCCCGTCTAAGATACTCAATGTTTTCAGGGAAGAAACACTGCAAACCTATGAGAATAAGTTTATAAACACTCTCATAAACCGCCTTTTTGTATTTGTTAACAGGCGCTATGAAATCGCCAAGCAGTCAGGTCAGGATGAAAAGACAACCGCGCTTGACTTCAACGAAGATTTTGATCACGAAAAGGTAAAGGTTAAAATGCATTTCCATATGGAAATTGCCGAATCTGCTACAGATGAAGAAGATAAGGTTGAGCGCAACTATACATATACCACCGACCTTTGGCATAGGGTTGAGAGGCTTAATAAAATTGTAACCGGCTATCTCAATTCCGAGTTTGTCGCAAATATGGGGCAAAGCTATATCCGCCCGCCCGTTATGCGTACCAACGCTATTTTAAAGAATAAAAATTTGCGTCAGTGCCTTGCGCTTTGGCAGTTTATCGAAGGATACGATAATGCCGGTTACAGTATGCTTGTTCAGGAAGACCTTGAAAATGTTGACGATGCATATGTAAAAGAACTTTATTCAACCCTGGCGGTTCAGTATCTTATTTTCAGATATAATATTAAAAACGAATTTGATGCCGATAAAACTCTTGTGAGCGAGATTACCGATAATGAACTAAAACCGAAAATTATAAGCGAACTAAAAACCGCTACGGGCGATGAGTTTGATCTTGTTGATATTAAAGAGCGCGTTCCCGAAATGCCTTCTATGACAAGATACGGCACGCTCACTCCCGAGGACAAAATCTTTTTAAGTTCTATAGATATTGCTCTTGATGCGGCAGATAAAATAAAAGAAACCGAAACCGAGGATATCTATTCTTCCGGTGCTATTGATGAGCCGGAAGCAAACCCCGAACACGAGGAAGAAGAGGCTGCGGAAAATGAGGAAGAGCCGACTGATAGTGATTTGGATACAAAGCCACAGGATAAACAGCTTTCCAAAACACCTTTAAAGGTAAGCGTAAAACCGGCGGAAATTATCTCCAGACCCAAAATCACCGCAAAAATAGCAGAAAATACACCTCGCGAAAAACTCGAAAAGCCCTTAAAGGTAAAGCCGGGTCCTGTAGAAAATATTAAACCGAATAACGGGCTAAAGGTTAGAGTTTCCTCTTCTCGGAGGAGTGAAAACAGTGAAGAATAAAAGTATTATTAAAAAAATAACCAACGTGGTAATATATGTCATTACGGGTATTATCGCAATTTGTTCCGCTGTTATTATATATTCCAACATAAAAGGATCAATCGGTTTTATCGGCAACTATACCTTTATGTGGGTTAAAACCGAGAGTATGGAACCTTCTATTCCGAGAAGAAGCTATATTCTCGTTAAAAAAGCCGATAAACGGGCGATAGAAAAGATAAAAGTTGATGATATTATCGTTTTCCGCTCGGATGACCCTACTCTTGGGGGCGCGCTTAACACCCATAGGGTTGCGAGCATCATCGGTAAAAATGAAGAGTTCGTAACACGCGGCGATAACAATATGCGCGTTGACGAGGTAACGGCAAAAGCGGAAAATGTAGTCGGTATTTATAAAAGAAATTTGACGCTTCTTACCGTATTCGGAAGGGTGCTTTCAACATCGGTCGGAAAAATGATAGCCGTAACAATGATTTTAGTGCTTATGATGGCGATATATTTGCCCGATTTAAAGGCCGCAAAGGCAGCTATTGATGATGAAATAAAAAAGAAAAAACAAGAGCAAATCGATGCCCTTGTAAAAGAAGAAATAAAGCGGCTTCAAGCCGAAAATAAAAATACAGAAAAAACAAGTGACAAGGAGAATAACCATGTTCAAGAAAATGAAACTTAAAAAAGCCATTGAAAAGAGCAAAAAGAGAATAGCTGAACTTGAACAAAAGCGCACCCGTTCACAAGCGGCGCTCATCGAGGCAATTTTAAAGCATACTACCCCTGATGACGGCGATGTAGATTATTTCAATATGTTTACGGAACAGATTGAAAAAGAGCGTGCAAATATGCATGCTCTTATGAAAGAACTTGAAGAACTTTAATGTTTTTAATAATCGATAAAGGGTGGTGAGACTGTGGGCGAAAGCGATAAACGCACTGCTTCGCGCGATATTATAATTCTGCTTATTTATATTCTTATATGCCTTATTCTTGTTTTCAGCAGCGCTATTATGATGACTGAATATACAAGAGATATCGAAAAAGAAGCAAGTTCGATGGGTATTATAAAATCAAACGATATTGCCGCCGAAATGCGAGGTGCGATTTCCACCTGCGAGGATAGAATTGCGCAAATGAGAACCACAATTCTCTCAAATAAGATGGATAGCGAGTCTTCATTTGCTTCGGCGCTTCGTTCACTGAGAAGAAGCGATGATTTTTCCGACCTTATGTTCTCTCGCTACTTTAAAGATGGCGTTGAATATACTTTGGGCGGAAGTGTCTATGACCAAACACTTGAATCAGATGCGGTTTTAGAGCTTATAAAACAAGGCTCTATCTCATGCGCGGGCGTTGTTGATGATAGGGAATACAGTATCAGCGCGGTCGCTTTTTGCGTCTCTCTTGAAGGTTGCCCTTATGCCGATTCGGTTGTTTTTTTCTTTCCGGTCAGCAGTGTTGTTTCAATGCTTGACAAAAAAACCGGAGAACTTTTAAATAATTCCCGCGTTGCCGGTATTATTACCGAAGAGGGGGTTACCGTTTCTGCAATTAAATCATCCGATATCGAACTTAAAGAACACAATAATTTTTTTGATGTTTTAAAGCCCTATATCAATGATAAAAAAATAATAGATAGCCTGCGTAATCAGGTGTCTAACGGCAATTCTTACGCCTATCCCGTTAATATCTACGGCGAAAGTCATATTCTTTCAGTCAGCAGTATAAAAGAAGGGCATTCAAATCCCTTTGCCATTATATCGCTTTACAAAAGCGATACCTTAGAAGTCGACGGCTATTCTACCATCAGAACAATTCTCGGCGCTTTGATGGTGTTCTTTATATTGCTTATTTTCATCTCGCTTTTTACCATTATAAATCGTAAAAAGAGCATAAAGAAATTCAGCAGTATTCATGATACGGATAAAACCCTCGATTGTCCTACAAGGATAAAATTTGAAAGGGTGGCGGCGGACATCCTCTCCCGCAATAAAGCAACCGCTTTTGCCGTTGTTGTTATCGATTTGCGGCATTATAAATATCTTAGCGAGCAGATTGATAAGGATATAATAACTGCTATTTTATTGTATCTTAAAATTCTTTATACCCGTATGCTTCGTATTGATGAAACTATGGGTTATCTCGGCGAGGGTAAGTTTGTTTTGCTCCTTCATTACAGAGATGAAAAGGACCTGTCGGCAAGGCTTCGTTCAACTATCGGCCTTGCTTCGGCGTATAACGGCAACTTGCCAAAGGGCTATGCGTTGTCACTGTTTGGCGGTATTTACTGCACAGATAGGGGAATAACCAGCGATATTTCTAAAATGATAAGCATGGCAAACGATGCCAAAGATGCATATAATTTCCCGTATGACTTCTCAACATTCAGGCTCTATAACGAAAACCTTCATAACAGCAATGCTCAAGCCGAATATATCGAAGTCCATATGGAACAGTCGCTTATCAATAATGAATTTCAGGTTTTTTACCAGCCTAAATACAATATTGCCAATGACCGCCCCGATGGGTGTGAGGCGCTTGTTCGCTGGTATAACCCCGAGCGTAATGAGTATATGCAGCCGGGTGTTTTCATCCCGCTTTTTGAAGCAAACCGCTTTATTATAAAACTTGATAAATATATTTATGAACAGGTTTGCAAATATATTGAAAACGCCGTTTCTCATGGTCAACCGCTCTATCCCGTTTCGGTTAATGTTTCCCGTATTACGGCGAGCAGTTCCGATTTCCTTGACTATTATATAAAGGTTAAAAATGAGCATAATATTGCCGATGGGTTTATAACAATAGAGTTTACCGAAAGTTTTGCTTATGAAGATTATGAGATGCTTCGCCAAATCATAAATACTCTTCATCAAAACGGGTTTAAATGCTCTATTGATGACTTCGGCTCAGGCTTTTCATCATATAATATTCTTAAAGAACTGCCTATGGATGAAATTAAACTTGACCGTTTCTTTATAGATAAGGGCATTTCAGCCGATAGAGATTTAAAAATTCTGTCAAGTGTTATCAATATCGGCCGCGGGCTTAATATGAAGGTCACGCAAGAGGGCGTTGAAACAATCGAACAGTTAAACCTTCTTAAAAAACTCGGGTGCCATGTAATTCAGGGCTACCATTATTCAAAGCCTCTTACCGAAGCCGACTATGTTGAATTCCTTGAAAAACAGGGTCAAAAAGATGTCGT
>CAMPCO010000047.1 GCA_946646305.1 uncultured Clostridia bacterium
GCATTTTCTCCCATAATAAATATTTGCTATATTATACTATATATTTTCTAAAAATTCCACAAGTATTTTAAAAGATAATATATTTTTAAAAATATGTTGCAAAATTCTTTTAATTGTGATATTATAATTTGTACTTGAAGAAAAAGTTTCAATCTTTTTGGAGGTTTTAAATATGAACGCATGGGAAATTATTCTCGGAATACTTACAATTATTGTTTCCTTGATTATTATTGCAGTTGTTCTTTTCCAGCATGGTCATCGCGCGGGTGTTAACGGGGTTATCTCCGGCGGAGCCGATACATTCCTTTCTAAGAACAAGGCTCGCACCGCTGACGCCACTCTTGCAAGAATAACCAAGTATTTCGCTATTGTTTTCTTTGTTTTGGCTTTGGTTGCCAATGTGATTGCATTAAGAAGTTAATTCTAAAAAAAATTATATTTAAAAAAATGGTTTCGGAAAATTCCGAAACCATTTTCTTTTTATACATATTCAGTTTTTGTGGCAACTGCCGCCCATGGGGCAGTTAGCACAATTGCACCCGCAGGAGGATTTGCCTTTTTTCTTATCTTTAATGAGTTTTACAGTAATGGCAACTACTATCGCCAGCAAGCAAAGAGCTACTATGATTGTAGCGGCATTATTCTTCAAAAAATCCAAAAACATAAAGCATATCCTCCTTGGTTTAATTTTTTGTGTTTATAATTACCTTGCTTTAAGGGTGTTGGCTTCTTTATATTTCTTAAAGAAGAGCATATAAATCATAAAGCCTAAAATTGCGAGGGCAAAGATAAGTCCTATAACCTGAACATTTCCCGTAAACAATCTGCCGAACTGGTTAATCATAAGAGATATTGCATAAGCAAATCCGCACTGATAAGCGATAGCGAACCAGGTCCATTTAGCATTGTTCATTTCGCGCTTGATAGCACCGATTGCCGCAAAGCAAGGAGCGCAAAGCAGGTTGAACACGAGGAAGGAATAGCCGGTGATACCGTTGAAGGTCTGGGCGAGTGCCTGCCAGGCGGTGATGTCACCGCTGCCGTAAAGAACGCCCATTGTACCGACAATGTTTTCTTTTGCAACAAGGCCTGTAATAGAAGCAACGGTTGCCTGCCATGTTCCAAAGCCAAGTGGTGCAAATATCCAGGCGATACCCTTACCTATTACTGCGAGAATTGATTTACTGAGTTCTTCTTCGCCTTCAAGCATCTTGAATGAGCCGCCTACAAAACCGAAGTTTGAAGTGAACCAAACAACGATGGTGGAAAGAAGAATGATGGTGCCGGCCTTTTTGATGAATGACCAGCCGCGTTCCCACATAGAACGGAGAACATTTGGAAGTGTCGGCATATGATAAGCGGGAAGTTCCATAACAAACGGAGCCGGATCACCCGAGAACATACGGGTTTTCTTGAGCATAAGTCCCGAAACTATTATAGCCGCCATACCGATAAAGTATGCACTGGTTGCAACCCATGCAGAGCCGCCGAAGATAGCGCCTGCTATCATTGCGATAAACGGAACCTTTGCACCGCAAGGGATAAATGTTGTGGTCATAATGGTCATTCTGCGGTCGCGTTCGTTTTCAATGGTACGTGACGCCATAATACCGGGGATACCGCAGCCTGTGCCGACAAGCATAGGAATAAAGGATTTACCCGAAAGTCCGAACTTGCGGAAGATACGGTCAAGCACGAATGCGATACGCGCCATATAACCGCAGGCTTCAAGGAATGCAAGCAGGAAGAAGAGAACCAACATCTGCGGAACAAAGCCGAGAACCGCGCCGACACCGGCAACAATACCATCAAGAACAAGGCCTTTAAGCCAGTCAGCACAATTTATTGCGTCAAGTCCGTTTTCAACAAGCACCGGAACACCCGGAACCCATACACCATAATCGGCGGGATCGGGTTCTTCTTCATATTTTTCAAGGGTTTTGGTTGCCGCTTCATAATCTTCAAGAGAAGCGGTTTCGGTAGAGATTTCAAGGGTTTCTTCATCTTCTACTTCATATTCAAAATCACCTGTGGGGGCTGAACCGTTTTCCTCTTTATACGCTTCATATCCGTCAACTATAAGAGAAGCTTCGGTATATTCATCGGCAACCTCTTCATACTGAGAAGAACCGATGCCGAAGAGATGGAAGCCATCACCGAAAAGTCCGTCATTTGCCCAGTCGGTTGCGGCAGAGCCTACGGTTACCATTGAAATGTAGTAAACGAGGAACATTATAACCGCGAATATCGGAAGACCGAGCCAACGGTTGGTAACAATGCGGTCAATCTTATCAGAGTTTGTAAGACCGCCTTTGCTTTTCTTCTTGTAGCAGGATTTGATAACCTCTGCTATGTAGATATATCTTTCGTTGGTGATAATGCTTTCGGCATCATCATCAAGTTCTTTTTCGGCGGCTTCAATATCCTTTTCGATATGTTTCATTGTATCTTCGGGTATTGAAAGCTTGCCGAGAACCTTATCATCTTTTTCAAAAATCTTGATGGCGTACCATCTTTGCTGTTCTTCGGGCATATCGTGAACCGCGGCTTCCTCAATATGAGCAATAGCGTGTTCTACTGCGCCCGAGAAGGTGTGCTGCGGAACGGTTTTGCCGTTCTTTGCGGCTTCGATAGCGGCTTCTGCCGCTTCCATTACACCATCGCCTTTAAGAGCGGAAATTTCAACAACCCGGCAACCGAGCTGACGGGAAAGTTCGTCCACATCAATCTTATCGCCGTTCTTTTTTACAACATCCATCATATTGATGGCTACCACTACCGGAATACCGAGTTCGGTAAGCTGGGTGGTGAGATAAAGGTTACGTTCGAGGTTGGTACCGTCTACAATATTGAGTATTGCATCGGGTCTTTCATCAATAAGATAGTTACGAGCAACAACCTCTTCCAAAGTATAGGGCGATAGCGAATAGATACCCGGAAGGTCGGTTACCGTTATACCATCGTGCTTTTTTAGTCTACCTTCCTTTTTTTCTACTGTTACGCCCGGCCAGTTACCGACAAACTGGTTTGAACCGGTAAGAGCATTAAATAATGTTGTCTTACCACTGTTTGGGTTGCCCGCAAGAGCAATTTTAAATTCCATATATCCCTCTCCTTAAATCTAAAATCACCGACTAAGTTAGGCAAGGCTAACCATACGGCAAAAAATAAACTAATTGATTTTATCCTTCAATTTCAACCATTTCGGCATCTGCTTTACGAAGGCTGAGTTCATAATTTCTGACAGTAATCTCAACCGGATCGCCAAGGGGTGCTACCTTACGGATATAGATTTCAACACCACGGGTGATGCCCATATCCATTATGCGGCGCTTTACAGCCCCTTCACCGTGAAGCTTAACAACTTTTACGGTCTCGCCGATTTTAGCATCTTTCAAAGTTCTCATAATTATCTCCCTTACACAAATATTTTTTGAGCCATCTCTCGACTGATGGCAATTCTTGTACCTTTTACAACAACGATAACATTACCATTGTTTTCGGAAATTGTTTTAACCGTACCGCCTACTACAAATCCCAAATCTTCCAGGTGTTTTTTAACCTCGGGATTACCGCCGATACGCTTAATAACATTTTCTTCGTTTGCGCCCGCAAACCCAAGCGGCATCATATTCATCGCTCCTTAATGCAGTTAACCACTGCTAACCTACAAATATTATAGTTAGTTTAGGCTAACTTGTCAAGCGATTATTCAAAAATTTTTAATAACTTGTTAATTTTCTATATTCTTGACAATTTATTATATTTAATATAAAATAATCATATAAAATATGCCGAAAGGGTGAAAGCCGAATGAAAGAATCAGGCGAAATGTATCTTGAAACAATTTTGATATTAAGCCGGGAAAAAGGTTCTGTTCGCGCAATAGATATTGCCGAAAGCATGGGCTATTCAAAACCATCGATAAGCAGGGCGCTTGGAAAATTAAAGGAAGATGACTGCATTTCGGTTGACAAAAACGGGCTTATCACCTTTAAAGATAAGGGCAGAAAGATTGCCGAAAAGATATATGAGCGGCATCAGGTTTTATCCGATTTGCTTATTAAAATCGGTGTTGACCGCAAGACAGCTTTGGATGACGCTTGCAAAATCGAGCACGATATAAGCGACAAAACCTTTGATGCGATTAAAAAGCATATTAAAGAAAGCCATAAGTAAAAAAGCTGCCCTATAAAGGGCAGTTTTATTTTATTGATTTTTAAGAATATACACATTATAATAAATACAGTAATAAAGAAAGGATGTGCTGACACTGTGTACCCTATGCTACTTGATTTTCCCTACAAGCAGGAGATATGGGGCGGAGATAATCTTTGCCGCATATTCAAAGAGGAAGAATACAAGTCCGCTTCCGAAATCTGGCTTTTATCCGCCTTAACGGAGGGAGAAACCACCGTTAAAAACGGCGAACTGAAAGGCGAAACGGTAAGCCGCATTGCGGAAAAATTCGGCCGCAGTTTTGCGGGCGGGCATTTTGATACGCAAGCACCCTTTCCCCTGTTTATAAAGGTGCTTGACGCAAAGGATAATCTTCCCCTCGCTGTTTGCACCCGCGACAGGCTCATATATATCGCCGAAGCCGAAGAGGGCGCTAATATGATTTTCGGCTTTACACATAATCTTAATGACTATGAAATCCACCGCAGAATATCGCAAAACGCGCTTTTTTCCGCCTGCAATTTTTTGCCTGTAAAATCGGGCGATATTATAAAAATACCTGCGGGTTATGTTTCGGCGGTGGGTAAAGGAATTATCTGCTATGAAATCGGGTTTACCGATGCGGAAAACTATATACTTTCCGATTACGGCAGAACCGACCTTAACGGTCAGCGAAAAATAATAAATATAGATAAAACCCTAAAAAACACCTATCTTGGCGCCGCGGGTAATATCACAAAACCTGACGATACCTTTCTCTACCCATTTGGAACGGTAAGCGAAGCGGGGCTTGATGAGGTTTCCGTTTCCCTTGTAAGGCTTGCGGGCAGTATGGGTATAAACGAAGAACAAAGTTTTGTTTCTCTGATAGTTTTATCCGGCTCGGCAATGCTATCCTACCCATCGGGCAGTATGCACCTTAAAATGGGCGACAGCCTGCTCATCCCGGCGGATATGCGGGTTAAAATTACGGGATATGCCGATTTGCTCTGCTCCCATATTTAAAGCAGAAGATTTAAAATCAGTATTCCGCAAACCGCGGGCGCACCGAGGACACCCGATAATATAACACTATATATATTAACGGGTATTCTGATACCGGTATAACGAGATAAAAGATTTATTAAAACTAAAAGCCCTATACCTATGGCGGCATGTACACATATTGATTTAAACGGTTTTAATGTTTTGATATGCATTGCCAAAAGGATAAGCGATGTTGCGGACAAAAGGACAACAGATATAATAAGAATTATTTTCATAAAAATAAAGCCTCCGTATTATAATACGAAGGCTTTTCTTTTTTTATGACCTATCAGCCGCCGAATTTAGCAACATTAAGCTTAATTCCGGGGCCCATTGTGGTAGCAAGAACGCAGGACTTGATGTACTGACCTTTTGTTGCTGCCGGTTTGGCCTTTACTATTGCATCCATAAGGGTCTGGAAGTTTTCCTGAAGCTTTTGGGCGCCAAAGGAAACCTTACCTATGGGGCAGTGAATGATATTGGTTTTATCAAGGCGGTATTCAATCTTACCTGCCTTAGATTCGGTAACTGCCTTTGCAACATCGGGGGTAACGGTACCTGCCTTAGGAGTAGGCATAAGACCGCGCGGGCCTAAAACCTTACCGAGACGACCAACCATACCCATCATATCGGGTGTTGCGATTACAACATCGAAGTCAAGCCAGTTTTCGTTCTGAATCTTGGCAACCATATCTTCTGCACCGACAAAGTCTGCGCCTGCTTCTTTAGCGGCATCAGCCTTATCGCCCTTTGCAAGAACAAGAGTGCGTACGGTTTTACCTGTTCCGTTAGGAAGAACAACCGCACCGCGAACCTGCTGGTCCGCATGGCGAGAGTCAACGCCCAAGCGAACGTGAACCTCAACCGTTTCATCAAATTTTGCAGTGCCTGTTTTAACGGCAAGTTCTACAGCCTCGGCTGTATCATAGGTCTTGCCCGCTTCAATAAGCGCTACACTGTTTTTATAATTTTTTCCGTGTTTCATTATTTTGTTTACCTCCCAATAAGTGGTTAAATCGGAATTATCCTCCCACGAGAGAGAATCAATCTACAACTTCAACGCCCATACTGCGCGCGGTTCCTGCTATCATACTCATAGCGGACTCAATGTTTGCAGCATTAAGGTCGGGCATTTTGGTTTCAGCGATTTGTTTGATTTGTTCTTTGGTGATTTTGGCAACCTTTTGTTTGTTAGGTGTGCCTGATGCCGATTCGATACCGCAAGCCTTTTTGATAAGTACGGCTGCGGGGGGCGTTTTGGTGATGAATGAGAAAGAGTGGTCTGCATAAACGGTAATTACAACCGGAATAATCATACCAACATCATTCTTAGTCTTTTCATTAAACGCCTTGGTAAACTCCATAATGTTTACACCGTGCTGACCGAGAGCCGGTCCTACCGGGGGAGCCGGAGTGGCTTTGCCTGCCGGTATTTGCAATTTAATATAACCTATTACTTTTTGAGCCATAAATAGCACCTCCATTATTCGTGGTAACCGTGTTTTTAACACTTGGCGGAACGCAATGTCCTTCGCATTCCTCCCACCGTGACATACAAACGCTCACACCGACCGAACGGTTAACCAAAACGGCCGATATTTGTATGCCGGAAGTTAATAAGCAAATAATTTGCGTATTAACAAATTAAATTTCAGCGGAAATCTGGTCAAGCTCCAGTTCAACCGGAGTTTCTTTACCAAACATCGAAAGAACTACGCAAACATTGTTGTTAGCGGTGTCAACCGTGCGAACCTTGCCGCTGTAGCCCTTAAGAGGACCGCTGATGATCATTACATTGTCGCCAACCTTATAGCCTACTTCAACGCTGTGCTTCTCAACGCCGAGGGACGCTACTTCTTCTTCGGTCAGCGGAACGGGCTTGGACCCGGGGCCGACAAAACCGGTGCATCCGCGAATATTGCGGACAACATACCAACTGTCGTTAGTAACAATCATTTTTACAAAGACATAACCTGGAAGAAGCTTTCTTTCAACCTCGCGGGTTACATCATCTTTAACCTCGGTAACGGTTTCCATCGGGATTTTGATATCCTGAATAAAATCCTGCATACCGCGGCTTTCGACTATTTTAGCAAGGTCGCTCGCAACCTTGTTTTCATAGCCGGAATAGGTATGAACAACATACCATTTAGCTTGATTAGATTCTGCCATCGTTCATCTCTCCCTTACTTAATGCTAAGGATAAGTTCAAGCAGTTTACCCAGGCCGAAGTCAACAAGCCAAATCAGCGCACCAACCAAAAGGCACATAATAAGAACAACACCTGTGTTCTTCAAAACATCCTTAAATCCGGGCCAAACAATTTTTTTAGTTTCGCTCTTGTAATCTTTGAAGAAACCGATTACACGACGGATTATGGTCTTTTTAGCACCCTTAGAAGCCTTTGCTTCAAGATAATCATCCATGAAGAGATAGGCTATGGCGAATACTGCAAACGCAAGTGTGCAAGCTGCCAGGATAGGCACAAACACTGAATACTTGATGCTTGTAACGCCAATGAGTGTTGAAAGAGGTCTTGCGTCAACGAATTTATTAGGATTGCTAAGCGCAATAACCAGCATATAAATGCCGTCAGCCAATGCAATGCCCGAGGCAAGATAGCGGTTTAATTTCGCTTTGAAGGAAAATACGCTGAACACCAAACCGATAACGGTAAGCCAGAAGCAGAAAAGAATATCTGCCGAGCGAGCCATATCATAAGATGTTTCGCCTATTGCTTTCTTAGCACCGAAGCCCAACTGAGCACCGATAAGACTTACAGTGTTACCATCGCTCAAGGTTAAGGTTGCGAATTTAAGAAAGAAGAGAACCAGCGCACTAAGTCCCAGCGCAATAGCAAGGAACTGGAACACTTTGTTTAAAACCTTCACTCTGTTTCCTCCTTACTTCGTTTCCTTATGCAAGGTGTGCTTTCTGCAAAAACGACAATACTTGTTCATTTCAAGTCTGTCAGGGTCGTTTTTCTTGTTTTTCATTGTGTTGTAGTTGCGTTGCTTGCATTCTGTGCAAGCGAGTGTAATTTTTACTCTCATAACGGCACCTCCCGCTTTACGGAATTATTTTTACCATTTTTAAGACAAATGGCACAGCCTCCCTCATCACAGGAATCATGCGCGCCGAGCACTACATATCGAGCGCCCGAAAGCACATAGCGCAACATGGTGTATCCCCGTTTCAGAAGGGTCTTTTTTCCAAAAAAAAAGAACCCCATAGAGGTATAGTGATTATATCACATTACCCCTACAAGGTCAAGCATTTTCTTAAAATATTTTTAGAGTTATTTATATATTATTATATACTACTTGTGATAGGTGCCGCCTTCGTTTATTTTAAAGGCGCGGTAAATCTGTTCAAGAAGCATAACGCGGAAGAGCCTGTGCGGAAAGGTCATTTCGGAAAAGGATATTCGCCTTTTGGCTTCTTTTTTTAT
>CAMPCO010000048.1 GCA_946646305.1 uncultured Clostridia bacterium
ACAACATCCATCTTTAAGTATTCTGCCAAATCGCGCATTTCTGCAACGGTGTTAACATTAACTTCAATACCGTTCTTAAGTCTATCCGCCATAGCTTCCTTCTCTTTTTCGCCGTGGGTGTAAATGCGGGGTTGACCTTCGGCTTTGGGAGAATTGCGAAGCTTATCCAAAAATTCGGAAAGATGCGCTTTAATAGCGGCGGGATCGCCGAATATCTTGGGGTCGATAACTATAAAGCCGTGGCAAATGCCGCCTTTTCCGCCCTTGTTGGTCATATCGGAGGTAAGACCGCCGGAAAGGATGGAAGAAAACAGTTCAACAAACATAGCATAGCCATAGCCCTTGTGGCTGCCGCTGTCTTCTGAAATGCCGCCAAGGGGAAGAATACCGCCGCCGGTTGCCGCAGAAATGCAACCGAGAACCTTTGCCGCATCGGTAGAGCCGTTGCCGGTATCATCAATCGCCCAGCCTTCGTGAAGCGGCTTATCAAGTTTGTTATAAACCTCGAGTTTTCCTCTTGTAACAACTGTTGTGGAAGCATCAAAGAAAAAGTCGGTCGGGTCTGCGGGGCAGGCGAGAGCAAACGGGTTTGAGCCGAGCATGGCTTTTTTGCCGTAGGTCGGAACCATAATCGCGGTGGTATTTGTAACCGAAATGCCCAAAAGTCCCTCATCGCAAGCCATCTTTGCATAATAGCCCGCAATACCGTAGTGGGTGGAATTTTTAACGGTAACTATTGCAATACCGCTTTTCTTTGCCTTTTCAATGGCAAGCTTGGTGGCTTTATATGCTATAACCTGACCGATACCATCGTGACCGTCAATAACCGCGGAAACGGGTGTTTCAAACACAACCTCAGGTTTAGCATTAACATTTATAAGGCCTTTAACAATATCCTTATAATAGCGAACAAGACGCTGGGTTCCGTGAGATTCAATGCCGTAAAGGTCGGCAAGAAGCAAAACATCGGTTATAATTTTTGCGTCTTCTTCACTGTAACCGAATTTCGGAAAAGCATCTTCACAAAATCTTTTTAACTGTTCATAACTGTAATTAATGCTGTTTTTCATGCTGAAAATAAACCTCCTTCAAAATAGGAAAACGGCAAAATTTCCCTTTTCCCAAAAGAAATTATATATCAGCAAAAAAACTTTGTCAATCACCTTGCCGAATTAAAAATATACTTTATTTTTATAATGGATATAACACATCTGATAAGCCCCGTTACATATATAACCGCGTGGAAAAAAGAGCCGAGCCTTGTAAATATTCTGCCGGAATTTATTGTATCGGCAAGGGATAAAATAGGGTAATCTAAAATATCATTCAGTCTGCCGAATGTGCAGACAGTAAGCAGTGAAAATATAATTATTATCGCCGCGGCAAGCGAAATTCCCAAAACGCCCGATTTTGCCGAATGGGAAGCCTTTATACCCGGGATAAAGCAGGGCAAAAAGATTATAAGATAGTTTCGCGCTATTTCTTTAAACTCAAACCCTGGCAGGCATTCAAGGTTTGTCGCCTCAAAATTAGCAAGGGATGCGAGAATAACAACCATACACAAAATGCCGCCCACAATCATAAACAAAAGGCAGAATTTATAAACCGCCTTTTCTTTTGCTGCTGAAAAAACGGAAATAATTCCGGCAAATAGTATAACAATCGCAAAACGCGGGGTGGTTATAAGAATTCGCGCCGTTGTAAACTTTGCAAATTCCATAAAAGTATAAGCCACCACAAAAGCGCAGAGGGAAACCATCAATAATTTAAAAATCTTATTTTCGGCAAATTTTGTTTTGCAAAGCAGAGAAAAAAGAAAAAAACTTATAATTCCCGCAACAAAGGAAATAAGCATATTGAGTATTCCGCATTTTCCGAATAAAAAAAGGCAGCCGCCAAGTGTATAGCAAAAATACAGGGCGGTATCTTTTATGTCAAGATTTTTTGTCAATGTGAGTTAGCTCCCCGTTTTTGTTTTCAAAATGTTCTATGCCGCGAAGATTTTGCGCCGTTTTATAAAGGCGGCTTTGTCTTTCAAGAGATAAAACTTTCAGCTGGATGATAATATCATACCCCACCGCTATATTTTCAGACTTGCATTTTAAAAGAGATTGAGGCTCACTGCAGTAAACCACCGGCGTGCCGAGATTGATAGTCGGGTTTTTAACGCAATACCGCAAAGCCTCAATTTGCTTTTCTTTGCTCATTTTATCGGATAAAACAATAGCGGCACAGTGGTCAAACATAGCGCGCTTCGGCATATTGTTCGATAAATTCATAACCGCCTTTTCGGGCGTTTTCCCCTTTGCGGAATGGGTTTTTGTAACAAGCTTATTTTCGGTTGCATCCTCGGTTAAAACCTCTGCCGTTACAATAAAACCATCCTCATAGGAAAAACAAACAGTGCCTACAATGCTCTGCTCATCAAGCTCGCGGTTTGCGGTACATCCGCAAAGCAAAAGCATTATAACAACTATATATATAATCACCGATTTACCTTTTAATATCATTATTCTGCCTCTTTATATCCTTTGTAATATCGGGGCGAAAAATCATATCGGTCCATTTCGCTCTTATTAACACATCTTTTAGGTTTTGGTAGCTTAATTTATTTAAAGAAAGGGTGTAATCATAGCCGAAAGATTCGAGGCCCAAAATATATATAGCGGTCACACAGATGCCCGTAAAGGTGCCGATAAGACCGAAAAACCCCGCTAAGATTGAAGTGAAAAAATTTATAAAAAGAATAGATAATCGAAGCCTAGGGAGCATTGCCGAACAAAGGCCGCTAAGGGCTACAACAATAAGTGCGGAAGCGCTGATTATTCTAGTTTCCACAGCCGCTTCACCAAGCACCAGACCGCCTATTATGCTAAGCGCCGCGCCTATATCTTTCGGCGCCCTGAGGCACGCTTCTTTTAAAAGTTCCAGAACAAGAATGAGAATAATACATTCAAGCAGGCTTGATATGGGAACTCCGGTTCGCAGTTTCAGCACCGAGAGGGCGGAAAATGTGGGTAAAAATCCGGCATGAAAGGAAACAAGGGAAATATATATTGCCGGCGCAAAGCAGGAGGCTGCAAAGCTTATAAATCGGATAATTCTCGCCGCCGAGCCTAAAATCCAGTTTTGGTAATAATCTTCGTTTGATTGAAAGTTTTCACTGAAAAGGTAGGGCAGGGTTAAAACAACGGGACTGCCGTCCGCTATAATCACAATTCTGCCCTCAAGCATTCTGGCAACGGCTATATCGGGCCGTTCGGTTTTTCCTGTGGTTTTAAAAAGAAAATCTTTGCCGCATATTTCTTCGGCTATATAGTTTATATCAAGAACGCCGTCAATGTTTACGGCGTTTATTTTTTCTTTAACGGCTTTAACCAGTTCATTATCCGCAAGCGAACCCAAATAGCACACAAAAACTTTTGTATCTGTTCTAAGCCCTAAATTTATGGGGCAAATACATAAATCAGGTGTTTGAAGCCGCCTGCGTATCTGTGCAAGATTAAGTAGTGCCGCTTCATCAAAGCCTTCCCTGGGGCCTGTTAGTATTCGTTCGTTCGGCGGCTCTTCAATACTGCGAAACCGCCAGCCTTTTGTGTTAATTACAAGCGCAGTGGTATCACCGTCTACAAGCAAAACGGTATCGCCGTAAAAAACGGCGGATAGCATTTCCGCCACGGTTTTTGCCGATTTAACCTCCGATGAATACAGTAAATTTTCGGCAACGCTTTCGGCGTGTGCCTTAAAATCATCGCTTGTATCGGCAGTGACCAGCGCCCTTAAAATATGGTCGGAAATAAGGTCGGAGGAAACCATACCGTCTATAAAAATCGCCGCGCAGGCAACCCCCGTTTTGCCGATAAATGTTTTTCTAATGCGAAGCATTGCATCAAATTTTAATATTTCTTTTATTGTATCTACATCTCGGTTTATTTTGCCTGATAAAAATGTGTTTTTATAATAGCTTATATTTTTGCCCATTTTTCACCTATTCACAAAAAACATGGCTACCGATTGTGGTAATGATTTTTCTTGACCTTATCCATTTGTTTGTGGCGGTTTTCGGGTTGTAGTAATAAATCGCGCCGCCTGATGGGTCAATGCCGCTAAGCGCCGCAGATGCGGCCTTGTATGAACTGTCGGTAGGATCCATATAAAATTGCCCGTCACTAACGGCGGTAAAGGCGCCGCGCTGAAAAATAACCCCCGCCACCGTATCGGGGAAAGAAGGGTGAACAACGCGGTTTAATATAACCGCCCCCACCGCCAACTGGCCGAGATAACTTTCTCCCCTCGCTTCTCCCGAAATAATATGCGCCAAAATCTCAAGGTCGGAAGAATAAAACCCCGCGTTGTTACCACTACCGCCGATACCCAGCGCCGCAAGTGTTTTTTTGCCCGCGATACCATCCGCGACAAGACCGTTTGCTTTTTGAAAAGCGATTACGGCATTTTTTGTTTTTGAACCGTAAATGCCGTCTATGTTTCCGCTATAAAACCCGAGTGAAAAAAGCTTTTTTTGTATGCTTGTGACCTCATCCCCCACAGAGCCTATCTTTGAAACGGCGTTTACGGAAAGCGCCAGCGTGCAGATACACAGAAAGGCGATGATGATAATTTTTAAGTTTCTTTTCATAATACACCCTCAAATCAAATGATGTTTAAATTATTTTCTGCAAAAAAACGGCTTTTATACCGCAATAAAAGTATCAAAAAGTAATATTATTCGCCACTCGTTTGCGACAAAATATAAAAATAAATTGTTATAAAATTAAATAAAAAAACGGACTTAAAAAAAGGAGAGGGAAAATGAAAGAGATAACAAACAGTAAAAATGCGGTGGAAAGGATAAGGTCCACCCCTGTTTCCGCGGCGGTTTTTTCTCATATAATAGCAGGGGCATTAAGTTTTATTTCCGCAAGGGCAGTAAGCCCCGTAGGACTTATCCCGTTTGGCGTCAGTATGGTGGCGGCGGTGCCTTATGAATATCTGCCATCGGCGGCAATCGGCGCTTTTCTCGGTTATTTTATTCCCGCTATTTCAGGCGGCGGGTTCAGATACATAGCGGCGGTGGTCGCCGTGCTTGCGATAAGAATACTGCTTTCAGGTTATAAATCGGTTTCAAACAGGGCGGTGTTTATATGTCTTTTGCCCGTGTTATCTCTCGGGGTTACCGCCCCTGTTTTGCAAAACAAGGGCGCTCCGGCGCTTATAGCAGAACTTTTGCTTTCTGCGGCTATGGCGGGGGTTTTGCGCATTTCCGCAAAAGCCATGACCCATAGAAAGGCGGGCTTTTCGGCGGATGAGCTTTCCGCGTTTATAATATGCCTGGCGGTTTGGCTTACCGGCATAAAGGGAATAAGCGCAGGCGGAATATATTTATATAGGTGCATTTGTATTCTGCTGATTTTGCTTTCCGCCAAATACGGCGGAACTGCCGTTTCAACCGCTATGGGAACCGCGGCGGCATTTTGTGTTGTTTTGGCAAACGGCAGTGCAAACATAGGTATGATTTTTATTATTATGGGGCTTGCAGAAGGGGTTTTTCGCTCGTATGGTAAATGGGTGATGGGCTTTGTCTGTATGGCCTCTTCTTTAATAGGTATGGTTTTAACCGATAATATTTTCAGCCCCTCTCTTCTTGCCGAAACGGCGATAGGGTGCGTGGTGTTTTTATCTATGCCGCGGCATATAGGCGCAGAGCTCGGCAAGTTTTTGAGCTTTTACCCAAAGGTATCGGTTCAAAGCGATTTTAAAAAAATGGTAAAGATGAAACTGCTCGATTCCGCCGATGCCCTTGCCGATGTTAAAAATACCGTGAACGAAGTATCGGACAGGCTCGCGGTTTTAAACGCCCCCGATTTTACAAAAATGACAAAAGAGATAGAAAACGTTTCCTGCGCGGGGTGTAAGCTGAGAATACACTGCTTTGAAACAAGAAAAGATGCCACAAATGATGCGCTTTCTGCGATTATAAATGCTTATAAAAACAGAGAAGAGGAGCCTTCAAAGGCTTTGCCGCAGGAATTCCGCATCAGGTGTTTAAAGCCCGAAATATTTACAAACAACGCGCTTCAAATATATGAAAAGTATTCAAAACGCCTTGCCGCGGAAAACCGAACAAAAGAGGCAAGACAGGTGGTTTCGGAACAGTTTGAGGGCATTTCGGTAATGCTTAAAGATATAGCAAACGATATCTCCCGCGCCGATAGATTTGATAAAGCCGCGGCAATAGGCGCCGCCGCCGCGCTTAAAAGCATAGATATTTTTGCAACCGAAGCGGCTTGCAGAGTAGATAAAATGGGCAGAATGTCCATTAAAATCAAAGCGGTAAAGCAAAAGGATACGGTTATAAACAAAATGCGGGTGATGAAAGCCATTGCCGCCACCCTTGACAGAGATTTTTCCGTTCCGAATGTGGTGGAAAAGGGCAAGGATGTTTTTATAACGCTCAGCGAAGCGCCCGCCTTTAAAATCTCTACCGGCGTATGCCAGATAATCGCCGGCGGGGGCTCTATGTGCGGCGACAGTTACCGCTTCTTGGAGGATGGCTTCGGCAGATTTTTTGTGCTGCTTAGTGACGGCATGGGAACAGGCGGTGCGGCGGCGGTTGACTCCGCGCTTTCCGCGGCGCTTTTCGGCAGGCTTATCAAAAGCGGCATAAACCCCGATAGCGCCCTTAAAATAATCAATTCTTCAATGCTTTTTAAATCGACAAACGAGTCGACTGCAACCCTCGATGTTGCCGGTATCGACCTGTTTACAGGGCATACGGACATCTATAAAGCAGGCGCGGCGCCGAGTCTTGTAAAGCACGGGTCAAGGGTGGGAAGCGCCACCGGCGGCAATTTGCCGATAGGAATACTAAGCGATGTAAGTTTTTATAAATCTTCCATAAAACTCAAGGATAAAGATATAGTGCTTATGATGTCGGACGGCGCATCGGGCGATGGGCTTGAATGGATAAAGCGCGAGCTTGAAAACTGCGGCGATGCCACGGCGCAAAGCCTGGCGGAAAATATTGCCGCTGCTGCTAGAAGACACAGAAGCGACGGCCACGAGGATGATATAACCGTCATCGCCGCCATCTTAGAAAAGGCGGTATAAAGGAAAAAACCGACAGGAAACATACTGTCGGTTTTTTTAGATTTATTGTCTTATATAGATTTTTCAAACGATTGAAATATTTAATATAAGAAAAACTTGGATGTTGACAAAGGTTATGTATTGTGGTATAAAATAATTAAGAAAAAGGCTATTTATACTATGTTAAGATGGGTGAAATAAAATGAAAAAGTTTTTAAGCATCTTTTTAGCGGCAATGATGATTTTCTGCTTCTGCGCTTGCAAGAAAACCGGCAACACAGAGGGCAGTTTTGAGGATGAAGAATACGTTGCAAGTGATTATTTTGCGGATGAGGGCGGCGACACCGAGATTATCGAGGATGAAGATCCCGTAGGTGATCCGGAGGAAGAAACTTCCGAGGATACTCCGGTTGAAAGCGAAACCGAATCGGCTGACAATGCGGAAGGAACTGTATAATTTATAATTCATAAAAAACAGCGTGGAATTTTTCCACGCTGTTTTTTTGTTTGTTTTATGAAACCAGAGCGCCCGCGCCGCAGGTTATAAATGCCACTATAATTCCTGCGCAAACAACACCGAGCGCAATTGCCGGAAAAGCATCCTTTAGTTTCATTTCAAGGAAAGCGGCAACCAAAGCGCCGGTCCAGGCTCCCGTTCCGGGAAGCGGAATTGCCACGAGTATAAAAAGTCCCCAAAAGGCATATTTTTTTACTACATCCGATTTCTTTTCGGCGCGCTCTTCAAGGCGGGTTACAAAAGAATCGAGCTTCGGCATTATTTTTCTTATGAATGCAAATATCTTTTTTATAAAAATGATTATAAACGGAACGGGCAGAAGATTGCCTATAACCGATACCGCCACTGCGACAAAGATGTTAACGCCGCTGCTATAAGCAATAGGCACCGCGGCGCGCAGTTCGATTATCGGAACCATTGATATTAAAAAGGTATATACAAGTTTACCGAAATATGTGTTGAAAAAAGGCAAGGCTTATCCTCTCCAAAAAGTTAAGATGGGTTTTATATTTAAAAAGGTTTTAATATAATCAAGCGGGGCAATGCCGTTTGTATATGGAACATAGATAAGGAAATAAGCCAAAACAAGCAATATCGCCGCCAAAAGACCTATAATAATTACTATGGCGCGGACAAGTCCTTTATGCCTTGTTTCAAGGCTGTCTTCATCAGGAGAAAGGATATAAGCGCGGTCAAGCTCCTCTTCCTCTTCAAATCTGGCTGACATCTCACTGTCTACTTGCTCTTCCGAAATATCAAAGCCCGCGTCCTCATCCTTTTCTTCAAAGATGAATTCATCAAGCGAAACCGAAGACTCGGTCGGGTCGCTCGGCTCATCTGATTCATCGGTATCGATTGTAAAATCTATCTGCGGCG
>CAMPCO010000049.1 GCA_946646305.1 uncultured Clostridia bacterium
TATTTTAAATGCCATGACGAAGTAAAGTAGCAATTCCAAACGGCATAAGAGAGGGCCGCCATCGGCTGAAAGCGGTCTGCTTTATTTGGTTTTGTGAAGTTCCCTTCCGAGCAGTGTCGCCGAACAAAGGAGTAAGCGGCAACGGCTGATTTCCGTTAAAAAATCATAAAGTGTCCGCTTAAGGCGGAAATGTGGGTGGTACCACGGAGTATTGTAAACATTTGCTTCGTCCCTTTTGGGATGGGGCTTTTATTTTTTTCGGAGGATATGAAAATGAAAGAAAAAATCGAAGCCATAAGACAGGCTGCCGCTAATGCGCTCGGCTCTGCTTCCACGCAGGAAGAGCTTGAAGCACTGCGCGTTAAATATCTCGGCAAAAAGGGTGAGCTTACGGGACTGCTTAAACAGCTCGGTTCCGTTGCCCCGGAGGAAAGGCCGAAAATAGGTCAGATAGTTAATAAAGCCAAGCAGGATTTAGAAGAGGCCATTGCCAATCACCGAGCTGTGATTTCGCGCGCGGCGGCGGAAAAAAAGCTTGCGCTTGAAGCGATAGATATAACCATGCCCGCAAAGCAGAAAAAGGTAGGGGTTTTGCATCCGCTTAACCGTGTGCTTGAACAGATGATAGATATATTCAAATCTATGGGCTTTGATGTTGTGGATGGTCCCGAGGTTGAAACCGACCACTATAACTTTGAATGCCTTAATGTTCCCGAGGATCACCCCGCCCGCGATATGCAGGATACATTTTATCTTGCCGATAAACTGCTGCTCAGAACCCAAACGAGCGCGGCGCAGATAAGAACAATGGAAACCCGCAAGCCGCCGATAAGGGTTATCTGCCCCGGCCGCGTTTTCCGCGCGGACGAGGTTGACGCGACCCATTCGCCCGTTTTCCACCAGATAGAAGGCCTTGTTGTTGACAAGGGCATTACCATGTGCGACCTTAAAGGCGTTTTGGAGCAGTTTGCAAAAGAAATCTACGGCGAGGACACAAAGGTTCGCTTCCGCCCCTCGTTTTTCCCGTTTACCGAGCCTTCGGTAGAGGTTGATGTCACCTGTTCGGAATGCGGCGGCAAGGGTTGCAGGGTTTGTAAAGGTGACGGCTGGATAGAAATTTTGGGCGCAGGTATGGTTCACCCGAATGTTCTTCGCAGCTGCGGAATTGACCCCGATGAATACAGCGGCTTTGCATTTGGTATCGGTCTTGACCGCCTTACCACCACAAAGTATAAAATCAGCGATATTCGCCTGTTGTTTGAAAATGACAAGCGTTTCCTTGAACAGTTTGATTAAACCTTAGGAGAAAAGCTATGAAAATATCACTAAACCATTTAAAAAATTATGTGGATATAAATGTTGAGCCCGAAATTCTTTGCGAAAAGATGATTATGGCAGGGTTTGAGGTTGAGTCCATTGAAAGAGCCGGCGATAAAATCAAGAATGTTGTTGTCGGCAAAATTGAAAAAATAACACCCCACGAAAACAGCGACCATCTGCAGATTTGCCAAATAAACATAGGCCGTGGTGAACCGATACAGATAGTAACAGGCGCGCAGAACATTAAAGAGGGCGACCTGGTTCCCGCGGCGCTTGATGACAGTTTCTTGCCAAACGGCGCCCACATAAAGGCGGGTGCTTTGCGCGGTGTTGCCTCAAACGGTATGCTCTGCTCGGGAGAGGAACTTTGCCTTACCGAAGCCGATTATCCGGGAGCCGAGGTTTACGGAATTCTGATACTGAAACCCACCGAAAAAATCGGCGAGGATATGCGCACAGTTTTAGGGCTTGATGATGTTGTTATCGATTTTAAAATAACCGCCAACCGCCCCGATTGCAACTGTATGCTCGGTGTTGCGAAAGAGATTTCGGTTGTGCTTAAAACCGATTATCATCCGCCTAAGACCGATTACAAAACCGCAGGCGATGATATAAAGAATTATATCGATGTTTCGGTTAAAAACTTTGAGCTTTGCCCCCGTTATATGGGCAGACTTGTTAAAAATCTGCGCATAAAGGAAAGCCCCGCCTGGATGCAAAAGGCGATAATCGCTTCCGGTATGCGCCCGATTAACAATATTGTTGATATAACAAACTTTGTTATGCTTGAAACAGGTCAGCCGATGCATGCCTTTAATTATGATGACCTTGAGGGCAAGCAGATTATAGTTCGCAATGCCGAAAAGGGCGAAAGCATCAAAACCCTTGATGAAAAAGAATACGCCCTTTCCCCCGATATGCTTGTTATCGCCGATGGCGAAAAACCCTCCTGCCTTGCGGGAATTATGGGCGGCAAGGAAAGTGAAATCGAGGATGACACCAAAACCCTTTTCCTTGAATGCGCCAAATTTAAAAGAGATAACATCCGCCATACAGGTCGTGCGCTCGGTATCCGCACCGAAGCCAGCGGCAGATATGAGCGCGGCACCGATATTATGAATGTTGAATTTGCGATGAACCGCGCTTTGTCGCTTATATCCGAGCTTGACGCGGGCGATATTGTCGATGGCGTTTTAGATGTAAATAACGGTCTGCCGGAAGACCGTGTTATCACCGTTAAGCCCGAGGATATTCTCTCCCTTTTGGGTGTTGATATTCCGACCGATGATATGCTGGATATTCTTAACCGCCTCGACCTTAAAACAACATACGAAAACGGTGTTTTCACAGTAAATGTTCCCTCTATCCGCGATGATGTTGAGGGCAGAGCCGATTTGGCGGAAGAGGTTATGCGAATTTACGGCTATGACCATATAAAATCAACACCTATGCGCGGCGATGTTGTAAGAGGAACAAAACTGCCCGAGAGAATAAAGAGCGATAAAATGAAATCATACCTTTGCTCTGCGGGACTTGATGAAATAACAACCTATTCATTTATCTCATCAGGTGCGCTTGATACATTAAATCTTGACGCAAACGATGAAAGAAGAAACCAGATTAAGATTATAAACCCCTTAGGGGATGAATATTCGGTTATGAGAACAACCCTTATACCGAGTATGCTGACCGTTCTTTCCACAAATATAAACCGCAAAATACCCGAAGCCGGTTTCTTTGAGCAAAGCAAGCGCTTTATTCCGAAGGAACTCCCCATAAAAACCCAACCCGATGAGCTTCAAACCCTTTCTATCGGTATTTACGGCAAGGGCGAAGATTTCTTTACCCTTAAAGGCATTATCGAAGGGGTTATGAATGTTTTCGGTGCGCATACCCAGTATGAGCGCTCAAAAGAACCCTATCTCCACCCCGGCAGACAGGCGCTTGTTAAAGCAAACAATGTTTTTGCAGGCACATTCGGCGAGGTTCATCCCTCGGTTGCCAAGGCTTACGGCATTGATTGCCGCGTTTATGTTGCGGAATTAAAGCTTGATGTTTTGTTCTCTATTAAGAAAAGGCCGAGCGTTTACAAGCCGCTGCCCAAATTCCCCGCAGTTGAGCGCGATTATGCTATGCTTTGCGACCGCGAAACACCGATAGGCGCTCTCGAAAAGGCCATTTCCTCGGGCGCGGGCAGATTGCTTGAAAGCATTGAGCTTTTTGATGTTTACGAAGGCTCGCAAATACCCGAGGGCAAAAAGAGTGTGGCATTCAGCGTTAAACTGCGCTCTATGGAAAGCACCCTAACCGATGAGCAGATAGATACCGCAAACAACAAGATTTTTGCAAATCTTTCCAAAATCGGCGCAGAGCTTAGAAAATAAACGCAAAAAAAGGTTGATATTTTTAAAAATACAATATAAAATAAATATATAAGTATTTACGGAGGTGTTTTTATGAGTAATGATGCAACCCTTACCTTTTCTATCGGCGACCAGACCGAGCAGGAGATAAGAAACATTTTAACCACTGTTTACGATTCTCTCAAAGAAAAGGGCTACAACCCGATAAACCAGATTGTGGGCTATATTTTGTCGGAGGACCCGACCTATATCACTACCCATAATAACGCCCGCAACCTTATAAGAAAGATAGACAGAGATATGCTGCTTCAATCTCTTGTTAAGTTCTATCTTTCCGGGAACTGAATTGCAAAACAAAAAGACTGAAAGCATTTTGCTTTCAGTCTTTTTTTATTATGGGTTTTATGAGAAAACAGGTGTTGTTGTGCTTTCGTTTATAAGGAACACCCAGGATTTACCCTGATTTATCTTTAAGGGGTTGCCGGCGGTATCGGTAAAGACAATGCCATCGTTTTCCGAATTTTTATGCCAGTTTATTTGAGTATAGGTGCCGCCGGTTGCATAGTAACCTGTGCCGCCGTCAAGATAAACACGGCGATGAACACCATCGGGATAGGTGACAATGGTTGTGTTTAAAACAAAAACATTTTTAACATCGGTTGTCTCCCCGGTTACATAATCGGTGCGAACCTCATCGTGGGTGTATCTTGTGTAAAGCCCTGTTTCCGCGCTGTAAACAAACGCGGCGGGGTCATCAAAAGGAACGGTGACCTTATTCGCAACGGTATCCTTAAAGGAAACGGTTTCGCCCTCTGCGGCATAAAGCTGCCAGGGGTCGTTCTTTTCGGTTGTGTTTCTGCCGGCGCGGTCATTAACACCGCCCCAAAGGGTTGTGCCGTAGGTATAAAGGGTATGCTCCCATGCAAGGCCGTTTGCTATTCTTTCGGCATAGTAATCGGTTTCAACCGAAATATCATCTATATCATAAAGATGGGGCGCCGCATAGTTGGGGTCCTGGCCGCAGTGGATATAAACCGCGTCATGCCCGAGCGCCAAATCGATATAAGGATATCTTGCCGAGCGAACGGGGCCGAGCCTGTCGACCGCCTCAATGTTTTTAAACACCGCCAAAAGTCTGGTAACTCCGCCTTCAACCTCGGTTTCATAAACGATATCGGCTTTGTTTACGCCGGTCTGAACAGGCTGCGCGGTTATAAGATTGTTTATCATTACCGCAACGGGTCTTCTGTTTTCAAATTCGGGAGCAAGATCCTGTATTCCGGTATAGGGGTTTACCTTATTGGGGTTAACCACTACGCTCTCGGTTTCACTGCTTTCCTGTTTTTCTACCTTTTTTGCCTTCTTTTTACAGCCGGTAAACACTACCGCCAAAAGGCTTATGCAAAGCAGAACTGCGGTTATTCTTTTTATCATCCGTATCTCTCCTTCGGTGGCTAAAAAATTTAAGCCTTAGGTATTATACCATAGCTTTAACTTTTTTTCAAGTTATGGTTAAAACCGCCCCGCTTGGACCTATTTCGACAAAAAACTTAAAATACTTATTGTTAAAAACTTTAATATATGTTAATATTATTATGTATATTTATATTCTAAACTGGAGTGTTATTCTTTGAGGGAAATTTATCTTGATAATAGTTCCACAACAAAGCCCTGCGAAAACGCCGTAAAAGCGGCGGAAATTGCCATGCGCAGTAACTGGGGCAATCCCTCAAGCCTGCACAGTCTCGGCTTTCATGCGGAACAGACGGTAAACCAAGCCCGCGAAACCCTGGCAAAAGCCCTCGGCGCCAAAAAAAGCGAGATTATCTTTACCTCCTGCGGAACGGAAAGCAACAACACCGCCATAACGGGGGCTGTAAATCTGCTTAAAAAGCGGGGCAACCGCATTGTCACTACCGCGATAGAGCACCCCTCTGTTTTAAACACGGTGAAGCACCTTGCGGAACAGGGCTTTGAGGTTATATATCTCCACCCCGACAAATCGGGTGTTATAAACCGCGATGATATTTATGCCGCGATAAACGAAAAAACCATACTTGTAAGTATGATGTATGTAAATAACGAAACGGGATATATTCTGCCGATAAACGAATGCCGCCGCGCAATACGGGCGGCAGGCTCCCCCGCGCTTTTGCACTGTGATGCGGTGCAGGCCTTCGGCAAACTGCCCATAAAGGCGGAAAGCCTCGGCGTTGACCTTTTGAGTGTGAGCGGTCATAAAATACACGCGCCAAAAGGTATCGGCGCTTTGTATATAAAATCGGGCGTTCATATAAAGCCTCTGCTTTTAGGCGGCGGGCAGGAAAACGGTATGCGCTCGGGAACCGAGAGCGTTCCGCTGATTTCGGCTTTCGGCGCCGCGGTTGAGGAGTTGCCCGATATAAATAAACAGCTGAATGATATGCAAAGCCTTTGCGATTATGCAAAAAATGTTCTTATAAAAACAGGCGTTGTAATAGTAAATTCAAAAGAAGGCTCGCTTCCCTATATATTAAACATATCTGTCCCCGGCTATCGTTCGGAAACATTGCTTCATTTTCTTGAAAGCAAGGGTATTTTCGTTTCCTCGGGCTCTGCCTGTTCAAAGGGCAAGGGCAGTTATGTTCTGTCAGAATTCGGGCTTAAACAAAGCCTTGTGGACAGCGCGCTCAGAATTAGTTTTTCAAGATACAACACAAAAGCTGATGCGGATGAATTAGCCGCCGCATTGCTTCTTGCAACCAAAAGTTTGAGAAGGTCTGATATATGAAAGAAATAATACTTATAAAGGATGGCGAGCTGGCTCTTAAAGGACTTAATCGCGCCATTTTTGAAGATAAGATGATAAATGCCATAAAGCGAAGATTAAAGCCGCTGGGCGATTTTAAAATCACCCGCGCGCAATCGACCGTTTTTATCGAGCCTGAAAGCGAAAATTTTGATATAGAAGAGGCGCTTCACCGCCTTTCCTATGTTTTCGGTATTGCCGCTTATTCAAGAGCAGGCGTAGCAGAAAAGGATATGGAAAAAATTCTTGCCGCGGCGCCCGTTTACCTTAAAGACACAATGGAAAACATAAGAACATTTAAGGTTGAAGCCAAGCGCGCCGATAAATCTTTTCCCTTTAAGTCGCCCGAAATCTCGGCAGAGGTCGGCGCAAAGCTGCTTGAAAGTTTTCCGCATTTAAGGGTTGATGTTCATAACCCCGATGAGGTTATAACGGTTGAAATAAGAGATAAGGCGGCATATATCCGCGGCGGTCAGATAAAGGGCGCAGGCGGTCTGCCTACGGGAACCGGCGGCAAAGCGCAGGTGCTTATCTCCGGCGGTATAGACAGTCCCGTTGCGGCATATCTTATGGCAAGAAGAGGGCTTACCCTTAATGCCGTTCATTTTGCCTCGCCCCCATACACAAGCGAACGCGCCGAGCAAAAGGTTAAAGATTTGCTTTCCTGCGTTGCAAAATACAGCGGCACCATAAATCTCGCGGTTGTTCCCTTTACAGAGGTGCAAGAGCAGATGGCGGAAAAATGCCCCGAAGATTATTTCACCCTTGTTATGCGCAGAATTATGATGCGAATAGCCTGCCGCCTTAGTCATAATGACGGCTCGCTGGCTCTTATAACGGGCGAGAGTCTCGGTCAGGTTGCAAGCCAGACCTTGCAATCGCTTGCCGCTACCGATGCGGTTTGCGATATGCCTGTTTTCAGGCCGCTTATCGGAAGCGATAAAGAAGATATTGTTAAAATATCAAAGCAAATCGGCGCTTTTGATATATCGATACTGCCTTATGAAGACTGCTGTACCGTGTTTACTCCCCGCCACCCGCACACAAGACCCAAACCCGGTCAATGCGAAAAGGCGGAAGAAAAGCTCGATATAGAGGCGCTTATTGAAAACGCCGTTAAAGACACAAAATATTATTATATAAACGGCTAAAATATCTGTTTTACGAAAGGATGAAGGATAATGCAAAATATGAAAGTGGATATTGTCTATTATGAAATACCCGCTGATTTTGAAATGGAGTTTAACCTGAACGGTTGTTGCCCCATGCGTTTGCTCAAAACCCTTACTTATAATAAAAAAGAATATATAGAAGGACTGGCCCGCGCGGTTTCCCGCAGTAAGATTGTAATAGCCTGCGGCCCGATTTACGGCGAGGATGGCCTTATTAAGATAACCTCAAAAGCCACCCACCGACCGACCGAAATAATAAACAATGCCGAATACGGCATCGCCCAGGATTTGAATGTTGAAATAATCGAAGGCTCCGTTCCGCTGGTTACAACATCGGGGCTTTTCGGCGGTATAATTATCGAAAGCGGCCCGCAAACCATAATAATTCTCTCGGAAAACAGAGATATAAGAAAAAATGTTATGCAAAACCTTATTCACGCTTATGTAAGGGATGTAAGCATTCTTGAAATAAAGCGAAACAGCGGTATGTCCGCGCTTTCGGGCTCTGTTGCGGAAAATTCCGCCGAGGATAACGAAGATATTCTCACAGAAGAAGACTTTGAAAATCTGCCCGAAACGGGAGAAGCCGTTGATTTTTCCAAAGAGGAACAGGCAGAGGAAGATCCCGACCTTTCCGCGCCAAGCGATGAAGCGCTTGAAAGCATAGCAAAAGAGATAAACGATCTTTCAAG
>CAMPCO010000050.1 GCA_946646305.1 uncultured Clostridia bacterium
ATTTCATCCGGGTTATTGCAGGTAATAAGTTCTACACCGCAGGGAATTGCCAAATCAACGGTTTTTTCATCGTGAATATATTTTCCCATCCAAATTCTGATGCCGGTTTTCTTATGAAAATCGATTATTTCCTCTGCAGTTGCCAAACATTTTTCCGTTCCTTCAGGTCCGTATACACAAGCGCAATATGCACCGTCATATGGGTTTTCGCCCTCTCCTAACATCTTTACAAGAGGGAAGAATACATGCCGCTTATAATCGGGATGATTTTTCTTTATATACTCCATTAGCGGAAGAGAAAAAGAATTAAGAAGAACCCTGTCTTTAAAGTTGTATTCTTCTACCATTTTAACAACTCTGTCACAAACACTGAAAGCAACCTTATCCCATCCCGGCTCGCGATCGGGATATTCTTTTAGTTCAATATTAACAGTAAGAGTGGGATGGTCTTTTATAAGTTCAAAAAACTCGCGGAATGTCGGTATCCTGACATTTTTGAAGTTCTTACCCATATAACTTCCCGCGTCTAATTCTTTTAATTCAGCTAATGTATAATCCCTTACGGCGCCAATACCATTCGTTGTTCTGTTAACGGTTTCATCGTGAATCAGAACAAGCTCGCCATCCTTGGTGATACGAACATCGGTTTCTATTTGGTCAACACCTAATTCGATTGCAGCCATAAATGACGGAATGGTGTTTTCGGGGTATTTATTTAGCCAACCCCTGTGACCGGCTACATATATATTTGTGGGGGACTGATTGAAATAGTTCATATTATTCTCCTAATAGAGGTTTAATAATTTGAGAAAAGGTTCGATAATCATCAATAGTAAGATAGGGGAAATCTGAAACATATACCGCCTCATCATTACCACCGAGGCCATAATCATCACCTATATATACAACCTCTTCGTGTTTTAAACCGTTTTCCTTGCAATACATATCAAGCGCATAATATTTATCATAGGGCTTTGGCGCCATATCAAAGCTGGAAGATCCGCCGACAAATACGCAATATTCGGGGAATGCTTTGCAAACCTCATCATATATTGCTCTGCGTTTTTTACGGTCGGGGTCAAAGCTAAGCTTATCTTCTTGATTTGCTTTTGTGCCGAGTATGGCAAAGGTAAGACAACCGGATGGATGAAATTCAACACTATCGCCCGCAAAATCAGTAAAACCATATTTTTTGCGTAAAATATCAACGCGTTTATTTACAAGTTCTTTATCGCAGGGGAATACTTTATCACGCTTTATATCTATTGTTTCTGATATATTGTTGTATGTTCCATATTGTAAACCATAATTGCCGACAATATCAATAGGATATTTTAATTGATTAAAAATTCTCATTACCTGACCGGCGCCAACCATTAAAAGTTTATACCTTTTGCCAAGTTCATCTAAAGCATTTTTATTTTCCGGAATAAGAGGAGATTTATGCTGGGTCAGTGTTCCGTCAAGATCCATCGCGACAAGACGGATTTTACTGATATCAAATTCTATCATGCGGGTTCGCCTCTGTATAAATCAAAATTAAGCCATAAACAAGTATAGCGGTCTTTCAAATCTTTTGCCCATTTAACGGCATCGTTTATTTTATCAGTACCGTAAAGCGTATAAAATTCTTTTATATCATATCCGGCGACTGATAGAATGCTTTCAATCTCTTTTGCAGAGGGCATTTCCGAAAGAATTCTTTTTATCTCTTCTTCTTTTTCAAGAAAAACAGATAATCTGTCTTTCTTATAGTTGCCGATTTTCTCCTGCAGTTCTATACAACCTTCGGCAGAAGATGTGTAAACCCTGGCCATCTCTTTTTTATATTCTTCAGTTGTCGGTCTGTATATTTCCTTTGGGAACGGGGCAGCAACAAGTTTTTCTCTTATTGCGGCAGTAATAATTGTTGAATACGCAACATCTATTCCATGGGGGAAATAGGGTTTATTATCAAGAATACCCGTTATTTCAAAGAAATGGGATAAATGATGTTCAGAGCCCGAAGCGGGACGGGAAGTGCCGGCAAAACTCATCATTATTCCAACGATAACAAGCGCTTCCATAAGTGCGGCAATAGCGGTTTCATCCTTTTCTAAAAGGCCTGATGCCAGACTCATTGTTTTTTGAACCTGGTCCATCGTTACATCATATATCCACTTGCAAAAATATTCATCGTTTATGCATTTTGAAATTTTCCAGTCATTAAGCGCGGAAAATTTGCCGATAATATCTCCGTATCCGGCTTTTATCATATCCGCGGGGGACTCTTTTAAAACAAGCGGATCGGCAAGAATGGCACGCGGAAGTCCGGCAGAAACGGTAACTTTCATACCGCCTAAAATCATTGCGGCGCCATTTGAAGCATATCCGTCCATGCTGGGAGCGGTTGCAAATATGGCATAGGGAATACCGCTTTTAAAAGAAACATATTTACATAGATCCTGTATTACGCCGGAGCCTATTCCTATAATCGCAGTTATACCGCTTAGTTCTTGATTTACGGTCTCAATTGCCTTTTCATCGGGGACTAGTATTTCACTGCCGAAAATAACCTTTTTAATGTTTTTGCCGCTTAGCGCGGTTACAACCTGCTCTCCGGCGGCTGAGTAGGTATTTTCATCGGCAACAATTAAAAAATCGTTGTTATCATAAAAAATTTCGCTTAAGTGTTTTTCGGCATTTTTTTCTATGTAAACATAGTCAATAGGGCAGGTGTGGTGTTTCCCGCATGTGCAATCCACACCCTTTAAAAGCTCGTTGATATCCAAGAGATCACTCCTCATAAAATACTAAACTAATTATAAATAATGAGGTGATTTCTTTCAACAAATTACAACAAATTGAACACAATATGATAAAGCGACAAAAAAAGTGACCGAATTGGTCACTTTTTATAGTTAATATATGTTTTATTATTTATAAAAATATTACCTTATCTGAAATCTCGGAAAACCTTTTTGATTTGTCTCCCTCTGAAATCATATAATCTATATCTGCAAGTTCGCATTGTTTATATTTTCCGACGGTATCATATTTTGAGCTATCGCATAAAAAGACCTTTATTTTTGCGTTTCTTAACATTGTATTACGAACAATGATTTCCTCACGGTCATAATCGCTGATAATACCGTCTGTTGAAATACTTCTTGCGGAGAAAAAGGCGATATTTGCAAAAGAATTTTTAAACGTTTCGTTGGCATCGCCGCCGATTAAGCACATTTTGTTTGATTCACTTAAATATCCGCCGCTTGAAATACTATGAATATTTGAATCTGATAATAGAGTTAAAATACTAATACTATTAGTAATTACAGTCAGGTTTTTCTTTTTTAATTCTGCGGCGAGAAAAAAAGCGGTAGATGATTGATCCAGGAATATCAAATCACCATCATGAATTAAATTGATTGCTTTTTTTGCTATTTCGCGCTTTTCGGATTCGTTTTGCCTGGTTCTGTGATTAAAAGTTACAATGTTTTGATTGCTTTCAATAGGTTCGGCACCGCCATACGCCCTGCGTACAAGCCCTTTTAATTCAAGCGATTTAAGATCTCGCCTGATGCTTGATTCACTGGCATACAGCTGCTCGCAGAGCGATTTTGTCGTTACAAAACCACCCTGAACCCGTAAAATATTAAGAATTTCCTGTTCGCGAATTTTATTAAGCATAGTTTCACCTCATAATGTAATGAAAAGTCTTGATTGATTTGAGCGAATATTATGAAAATTTATCAAATTGCGTTCAATATCACCTAAATTGTTGATTTTGCTTTGTCAATAAGAGTATAATACAAACCGACAAAAATGTAAAGAAAAATAATCAGAAATATTCATTTAATCATATTTTTTGAATTATTTTGAACGGTAGTCAATAATCATAGGTGAGTATAGGTGTTAGTATATGGATGAGATAGTTCTGCAAAATTGCGAATTGTTTTTATTTGATATGGATGGAACCCTCTATTTGGGAGATAATCTTTTTTCCTTCACCAATGAACTTTTAAAAACTATAAGAGATCAGGGCGGAAGATATATTTTTGTTACGAATAATTCTTCAAAAAGTGTTTCCGACTATATTAAAAAACTCGAAAAATTAGGTATTCCGGCAGAATATAATGATTTTATGACATCCTCGCAGGCAACTGCGCTTTATCTTTTGGAACACCATAAATGCGATAATTTATATGTATGCGGAACTAAATCGTTAAAAAAAGAACTTCTTGACAACGGACTTAATATTACCGATGACTACAATAAAACAGATTGCATAGTTATGGGCTTTGATACAGAGCTTAACTTTAAAAAGCTTGAAGATGTATCGCGCCTTTTATGTACAAGACCTGATATACCGTATATTGCTACTAACCCTGATTATGTTTGCCCAACAGAGTTTGGCTCTGTTCCTGACTGCGGAAGCGTATGCGATATGTTATATAATGTTGCTAAACGCAGACCTATTGTTATAGGTAAGCCAAGCGCCGCTATGCCTGAGCTTGCAATGAAAAAATATGGTGTTTCCCGTGATAAAACTCTTGTTATAGGCGATCGCATATATACAGATATAAAAAGCGGACTTAATGCAGGTTGCAGAACACTGCTTGTATTATCGGGAGAAACCGATTTAGAAACATTAAATAATTCTGCCGATAAACCGGAATTTGTAATGAACAGCGCAGAAGACCTTTTATTTGTTTTGAAAAGAAAATTTATATAACACATTTTGAGAATATATGTTATAATGAAAAAAATATTCTCAGTCAGGAAAGAGAGGAAAAACAATGAAAAAAAATAATATTGTAGATTGGAAGACAATAACAGATTTTGTTGTTGAATCTTTCGTAGGTTATGGTATTCCGCGTGAAGATGCCGAAATTTGTGCAGATGTTTTGCTCGAATCGGATAAGCGCGGTATCGAAAGCCACGGTGTTAACCGCTTTAAGCCTGTTTACCTTGACAGAATTAAGGCAGGTATTCAAAACCCCGTAACAAATTTTGAGATTATAAAAGAAACCGAAACAACCGCCGTTGTTGACGGTCATTCCGGTATGGGCCAGGTTATAGGTTATAAAGCCATGAAAATGGCAATAGAAAAGGCTAAAAAATATGGTATGGGTATGGTTGCCGTTCGTAATTCCTGCCATTATGGTATTGCGGGATATTATCCTTCAATGGCTACAAAAGAAGGTTGCATCGGTATTACCGGTACTAATGCCAGACCTACCGTTGCTCCTACATTCGGTGTTGAGGGTATGTTCGGTACAAACCCGCTAACCATTGGAATTCCCACCGATGAAGATTTTGATTTTCTTATTGACTGTGCTACATCTATCACTCAAAACGGAAAGATAGAGTACTACGCAAGAATTGGTGAGGATGTTCATCCCGGTACTATTATCGGTGATGACGGAAAGACGGTTGAAGGCGATGCCGCTACAGCGCTTAAAAGGATAGGCAATGATGCCGCTCTCACTCCGCTTGGCGGAATAGGTGAGGCACTCGGCGGATACAAAGGCTATGGATACGCTATGGTTGTAGAGCTGCTTTCCGCTTGCTTGCAGGATGGTTTATACGGTAAAGACCTTAAGGGTGTTGATAAAGACGGAAACAAAAAGCCTTTTGAGCTTGGTCACTTCTTTATCGCCATTGATACAAACCATTTCCTCGGTGAAGAGCTTTGTCGTAAAAAAGCCGGCGATATTCTGCGCAGTGTTCGCGCTTCTAAAAAAGCACCCGGTCAGGATAGAATTTATACTGCCGGTGAAAAAGAGCATATGGTTCGCCTTGCCCGTAAAGACGGTGTGCCGATAAATGAATCTGTTCAGAAAGAAATAATCGCCATCAGGGATGAACTTGGTCTTACACAGTTTAAATTTCCCTTTGAGGATTAATTATAAGGAGTTTTAAAATGCAAAAGTTTATTGTAGAAGGACATGAACCGTCAATGGTTCCCGATGGTGAATGGGAACTTACCTGGTCTGATGAATTTGACGGAACAGAACTTGATACGACTAAGTGGGATTATCGAACCTCTATGATGGGTGTTCGCTGGCCTGCCTGGGAGCGCGACGGTGTTTATCTTGACGGCAAGAGCAATGCTGTTTTCACTCTTTTTGAAAAAGATGGCAGACTTGTTTCTTCCCAGCTTCAAACAGGTTATAATTTTATGGATGAACCTGTTGAAAAAACCGAATTCGGTACAGATGCTATTCAGTGGAATATAGGTAAACTTCACGAGAATAAATTTTTGCATGGTCCGGGCTACTATGAATGCCGTTGCCGTTTACAGCAAAAAGAGGGCTGGTGGTCTGCTTTTTGGATTCAATCTCCTGTTATCGGCGCATCACTCGACCCTGCTGATACCGGTGTTGAAATTGATATTATGGAATCATTCAAACCCGGCAGAATAGATCAGCATAATATTTATACAGGCGGTTACGGCCTTGATAATTATCATGTAAAAATCAACGAGAAAAGGGAAGGTCTTGACACATCCGTTTTCCATACATTTGGTCTTTTGTGGGATGAAACAGGTTATTCCTTCTATGTTGATGGCGTTTTTGACGGACATACTTCAGAATGCATAACAACCCGCCCTGAATTTATACTTATATCTACAGAGGTAAGAGGCTATCGTAAAAAGAAATATAATAAACAGCCCATGCCGGAAGCGTATGATGCTATTGGCGATACTTTCCTTGTAGACTATGTTCGTGTTTTTGATAAGAAAAAATAATACGCATTTTTAATAAGAAAAAGCATTCGTTTTATTATAACGGATGCTTTTTCTTTATTGTTTATTAAAATTTTTATATTAAGGTTTTAAGTAAATCGAGCTGGGCATCTCTTACTATCTCGGCAGTGCCCGGTTTAAAGAAGGTGTTATTCCTTTCATAACCTTCCATGCAGGTGCCGTCAGCGGGGAGATAAGCAAATCTGCCGCAGGAATAACACTGCATAAGGGTTAGTTTAAACGGTGAATTTGCTTTTATATATCTGCCTGTTTGGTCAAAATGCTCAACCGGGGCGGTAGCCATTGCCGTATCGCCAAAACGCAGGGCATTTAGTTCAAGGTCCATAGTCTCAGGCAGTTTTGAACGGGTGCGAATTGCGGTTGCCTGGTATGGGCTTATAAGGCCTGCTGTAAGGGCGGCTTTTATTGTTTCCGGGGTGTTGCCCTCTTTATCATATTTTTCAAGCACCCATTCGATTTCGGGAAGTTTTGCATCCATAGAATGGTCGCAGGGGAGACCCAGCATTTTTCTCGCGTACTTAAATTCGTTTGATTCAGATTTTGTAAGTTTAAAATCATGAATTTCTTTGGCATAAGCGGCTATTATTTTGCCGTAAGCCCGCCAATCGCAATCGCAGTCATCGTTAGGTCTATATGGGTCAAAATCAATGCCTAAAAGCGCTTCTTCACGAATACGGGTAAAGGGGTTAATATTTCCGCAACAACCCTGAATATAAACCGCCTGAGTGTTCGGGATATCTTCATTTAACTTTTTGCAAACAGCGCCCGGGAAATCGGATGTCATAACCGTGCAGGCGATACCGCTTGAAAGCAAAGCATGGCTTTGGAAGTTTACAAGCAGAATACTATCTGCATTTTCGCGGCGGAATTCAACCAGCTGAACCTCGGGGTCGGCTTCCGATTCGTGACCTGTGTAAATATATTTTTCAGGATGGGCTAAATATTCAAAGCCGAAGTTGTTTCCCGAATAGTAAACAGGTCCATCCTGTGGGTGGTCTTTGTATTCAATATCGGTCATTGTATAGTGGCGGACAAAGTTTATTCTCATACCCTTGTTGCCGATTTCGTTTTTGCCGTAATAAATGGTGGCGGGTTTCATATCGGCGGCGGCTCTTAAAACACAGTCGGGAATTTCGTTTTCAAGGAATTTAAGATATGTTTCTATTGTATCGAGTTTGCTCGAAAGATCGGGCGCGGAATGGGTGTGCGTACCGCTTATGATTACATGCTCGTGGTCATAACCCGTCTTTTCAAAAATAGCGTTTCTAAGCCTTAAAACCTTATCGGTAGGTATGTTGATAAGGTCAAGGTTAATTATAATAAATTCTGCCTTTTGGCTGTTTCCGATGGCGGTAACACTGCAATAAAGCGGATCTTCAACCGTTGCCGCAAGGCGAAGATGAGTAGCGCCCCAACCGGACAAAGGAATGCCGCCTGTTTTCGGTGTAACATCAGTTTTATGAAAGCCTACAAAAATGCCCATATTTATACAACTCCGTAAAATATTATATTTCATTTTTATTATAAATTCGGC
>CAMPCO010000051.1 GCA_946646305.1 uncultured Clostridia bacterium
TCCCTTAAAGCATATAATATAGTATCAAACGCACCAAAAACAAGTGATAATATGCTACTATTTATGATGGTTGCTTTATTATCACTTTTTTTATTTTTAATTCTTTATTTTTACAATAATTAAACTTGAAAAAATTTGAAAAATAATGTATCATACTATCAATATTTTGAAAAGGGGATAGAAATATGAAAAAAGTATGTGTAATAACAGGCGGCGGCAGCGGAATGGGTCTTGAAGCCGCAAAATTTATGCCCAAAGATAAGATTATCGTTATCGCGGGCAGAACTGTGGCTAAACTTGAAAAAGCTTTAGAAGAGTTAAAAGCACTCGGTTTTGAAGCCTATGCTCACGCTGTTGACACATCAGTCCGCGAAAGTGTTCGTGAACTTGCGGAATATGCCGCAACACTCGGCGAAATAACAAATGTTATAAATTCTGCCGGTATGAGCCCTGCGCAGACAAACGGCGAAAAGCTTTTGCGCATAAATGCCCTCGGCACCGTTTATGTCAATGAGGAATTCAGCCGCCTTATGAATAAGGGCAGTGTTATAGTAGATATTTCTTCAAATTCGGCTTATTCTTTGCCCGGCTTTATTATTCCGAAAAAGGCGTATCCGCTTGCCGAAACAGATGAAGAAAAGTTTATCGCAAAAATCTTAAAGCGCGCTAATATCGCCAAAACCGATTATCAAAAAGCGGGCTTTGCCTATGCCATTTCCAAAAACTTTGTTTGCTGGTATGCCGCAAAATGCGCTTTTGAATACGGCAAAAAGGGGATAAGGGTGGTATCATTGAGCCCCGGTCTTATCGCCACCGATATGGGCAACGCCGAAAAAGAAAACGGCGGCTATTTAATCAAATTCGCCGCAGAAGAGCGAATGGGCAAACCCGAAGAGCTTGGCTTTGCCATCGCCACCGTTGCTGATGAGCGTAACGGCTATCTCGCCGGCGTTGATATTCTTTGTGACGGCGGCAGCACCGCAGGTCAAAAGGTATATAAAAAACAGAAATAGAATATTATTAGATAGTCACACCCTAAAAAGGCTTTGCGCGTAAAACGGAAAACTTTTTAGGGTGTAAATTTTCTAAAATTTCCTCTTGACAAATAAGATGAAGGTGTTATAATGAGATTTGGAAAATAACGCTTAAGCGTTTATATTTTAGCAAACCTGCCGAAAGGCAGCGGCGCAAAACTATAGGGTCCGAAAGGGCAGCCAGTTGCAACTACCTGAGTTTTCAGGGTTTTTAGTTGCAACTTTTTTTATTTTCAGGAGGCTTTTGTATGGATGACGAAAAGAATATCACCACTACCGATACTTTTGTCGAAATCAATGATGATGCAAAAGTCGATGAAGAGAATAATAAAACGTCCGTTTCTCCCGATTATGTTGAAATGACCCTTAATTCGGGCGTTGCACCGCTTGAAATGCGCTTTGCACAAATAAACAGTTGCTATTCCAAAACTCCTGTTGCATATCGTTCTTTTACATATATCAACAGTGTTACAGAGGGCGTTATTCCGCCGGAAAAATATTCGTTTGCGGCAGATGGTACCGATAGAGGCATTCGCCTTGCAAAATGGAATATTGCCGAGGCAATAAAGTCTATACGCGCTTTTGAAAAAGAGGGAAGAAACATCCGCTTTGTCACAGCAAGGGTTCCCGCGAGAATTGCTCTTGAAGTTGATGTTTATGACTGGATGAAAGAGATCTTAAAGGAAAATCAATTTGATGAGCCTGAAAAACTCTGCCTTGAGTTTGCAAAATCATCCCTTTATGAGGACTCTGAAAAGGTTCGCGCGGCGCTTTTAAGCCTTAAATTATTAAAGGTTAAAACGCTTCTCACAGGTTGCGGCGATAAAGATTGCCCAATAACCTGCCTTTTGGATTTACCCTTTGATATGGCGCTATTGTCACCGTGGCTTACCTCTCTTGTTGATAGTCGTTCAAAAGCCAAATCGGTTATTTCACTTGTTGAGTATTTAAGGTCGCTTTCCATAGAGGTTATGGGTGATGGCGTTTATAACGATGAACAAATCACCGCGTTAAACCGAATAGATTGTTTTGGATACATTCCGTCAAGCGGGTATCACGGCTCGGTGGAGCACGGCAGACTTCGTATGACCATAAAAGAAGCCCTGATTCAGAAAGAAGAGGGGGAATAAGCTATGGCAAGTCAAAAAAGAGTCGGAATAAGTATTCGCCGTACCGCAAGTGAGGTAAAGCGCTACCGTATTTGGACAAAGCTTTTGCCCATTGCGATATTGATAGCGGTTTTAATTCTCATAATCGGCTATGTTGTATCGGTGCTATATATGAAATTCGGCGCTTTCACGGTTATGGTTAACAAAATGGATAACCTTGACTTTGCGCTGACGTTGTCTGAAAGCCCCGGCTTTGAAAATCAAACATCCCGCCTTAATGCGGATATTTCCGAAGAAATAGATAATATAGATGGCGCCACCTTGCCTGCCTGGCTTGATAATGTCGATGGCAAGCATAATGGCGAAAACTATGTTGCCTATACTTTCTATTGTAAAAATGCCGGTAAAAAGACTGTAACCTACTCGTACGAGATGTATATAGCAAATATGACCTATGAGGTCGAAAAGGCAGTTCGTGTTCGCCTATATGTTGATGGTAAACCGACCGATTTTGCCTACGCCCGTACAGATGGCGTTGAGGGACCCGAGCCCGGCACAACCGCTTTCCAAAGCGGAAACACAATAGTAAAGAAGAATATTGAACACTTCCATCCCGGTGATGTAACAAAATACACCGTGGTTATTTGGCTTGAGGGTAACGACCCCGAATGCGTTGATAAAATAATCGGCGGCAAGTTTAAAATCGATATGGCTATGGAAGTAGTAAAAGACGAAGACTCAGATCGTTTCCCCAAATAGTTTGTTTCTGCAGGTGGCGACCCGCAGTGCAATATATAATCTTTTTCTCGAAAGGAAGAAACAAAAATGAAATTCAAAAGACTTATTCCTGCTTTGTGCATGCTTTTGGTTTCTGCTGTATTGATGGGTACTTCTACCTTCGCATGGTTCTCCATGAATAGAGAAGTTTCGGCCAACAACCTTTCCATCACTGCTCAGGCAGATAATCCTTACTTGCTCATAAGCACAGCTCAAGATGGCACTTTCGCTAAGACTGCTAATGAAGATGTAGCTGCCGCAGAAGCGCTTAAACTCGTTACCCCCACCAACTTGACCGGCGCTTCCAAATTCACAAACGCTGCTTCAGTTACTTGGGGCACAACAACCAGTACCGACCCTGCAGAGGTTCAGGCTGAAAACGCTCTTACCGCTGTTGAGGCTGCTGATCTTGACAAGTATGTTCTTACTGATGAACGTTGGTTCAAGGTTGAAGAAAACACCAGCAATGGTACTAACCTTAAGCTCACCAAGGCTACATTCACAACAGGTGCAAACTCTATCGCTGCTTCCGGCCGTGTTCTTCTCGTAAGCGAAACAGGCAAATATCAGCTTGTTAAAGTTGCAAACGGCGAAGTAACCGCTACCGAAGGCGACGCTCAGCTTCTTGAAACAGTTACTACAACTGCTCAGAAGGTAACAATTTACTTCTATTTTGATGGTAAAGATAACGCTGCATACACCGATAATGCAACCGATCTTTCTGCTATCTCTGCTGCATTTACATTTAACATAGACTAATGTTTTTTGCTACTCCAAACAGAGGGCGGTATATTCCGCCCTCTCGTTTGGGCGGAATAATATTTAGCGCTAAATATTAGATAGTTCAACCGGAAGACGCATCCGGTTGAACTATATGGCGCATAGGCGATTTTAAAATCTTAGGATTTATTATCGCTGTTTTCTCTTTTAATTATTATATAATATAATATATATAGATATAATCTGACGCGTATTGCCGCTCTCACTTAAAATATGATGATTAAAAGAAAGCACAGCGAAAAAAGGAGGGTACGGCAATGGATAACAAATCCGATAAGAAAAGACTAACAGTCGGATTTATAACTTTGATTATCAACGGCTTTGTTATTATTGCTGTTTTGGTTGTTCTGCTTAATCTCGTTTACGGTTGGCTTGCAAGCAACCATCAAACAACCGCCTCGGAAATGGATAACTCATTAAAAGCTTCCAATTATCCCGTAATCAATGCCTGGAGATTTGATCTTCTTGATGAAGAGTCGGGCGAGGCATACGATAAATCGGGAAGCTATGTAAACGCGATAGATCAGCTTGATCAGAATGCTGCTGCAAAAAGAGCGATAACTCCTGTTGAGAACAACAGTTATTCACAAGGTGAAACGGGCGAAGCTTTTACATTCAGATCAATTCATCTCGGCACGATCGATAACCTGATTTCGCTTAGTAATGATAATTACTTTTACATTCGAATTGATGTGGAACACCCTGAGGGCATGTATGAAAACCCAAAGATTTCCTACTCGCTCATAAATGACGGTGTTAAGTTTTTTGACCTTAAAGGTAACAATCAAACCGGCAATCTTACAGCCGAGCAAAAACAAGCTCTTGTTGATATTATGACAGTAGATTATGCGGTAAGCACCGCAAAATATAATCCGATAAGCAATCTTTCCGATGTTGAAGCATTGTTTACCACGCCGCAAACCTTGCAAAACGGCGCCAATAAATTCAGTTTGGGGGAGAGAAATGAACCCTACTACATTTATTTGCGATTATCCCCCGATGTAAATAAATGCTTTGAGGCTACAAGTGAACTGAGCACTTATATGCCGTGCGAAATTCTTTATGATTTACAAATAGAACTTAGTTTCTAAAAAAATTCTTAATAAACCTTGAAAGGAGAGTTGATTGTGTTTAAGAACAGAAAAACGGGCAAATTATCAGGCTTATCTTTAATTCTTTACCTTTTGGCTATCCTTTCGGTTGCGGTATCTGTTGCGTGGTTCAGCGGTCTTGTAAAAATTCGTACCTCGGATGATGAAACCGGTTATATAACCAAAACGGGTATGCGTATAAACCTGCTCTTTAACCGGCTTAATCCTTCCGAGTTTTCAAACGGAAGCACCATTGAATATCCCGACGGAACTACCGCCACTTTTGATAACAGCGCATCCTGGGGCTCAAAGGAAAACCCGTATATCATAAATGAGTCGCGCCATGTGGTAAACCTTTATGCTTTGCAGAGCTCGGGCTACTTTAACGAAAGATATATCGAGAAGAATTACAGCAACGGCGAATATATTGCAAATTCTGATATAAAGCCATATTTTTTGGTTTGTGATACTGATGCAAAGCCTATAAGTGTAAACGGACAGATAAAAGGAAAAAATATAGAAATAGAGCCTATAGGAAACGATGAGTATCCGTTTATCGGTTGTATCGGCGGGGCACAGGTTGAAGGAACAGCCACCGCTCCCAACGGAAAAACCGCAAAAGACTCCATACTTGCAAACTTTACCGTTAATCCAAAAAAAGACACACCTGATGTCGGCTTGTTCGGAAAAATCGGATATTTAGGCGATGAGAGTACCGCTGTTTCAGTTAACGGCGTTGATACTTTCAGCGGTGCCGTATCGGGAATAAGCAATTTGGTTTTATATGATATAAAAATCATCTCAAAGCCGGGGAATACTGCTTCAAGAGATGAAAATCATCTTTGGTCAAGCGATATATCAAACAACATAAAGTTTTCCGAAGATCACCATGTGGGTATCCTCGCAGGGCATATTGAATATGCTGCCATTGAAAACATAAGTGTTTATTATAGTTCTGATAGTATTACCGCTATTGATGTTGACCAGTCGAGCGCGAATTATCTTACCGACTCCGGTATAATCGGCTTGGTTTACAATCTTAACCCTACTGTTGAAGGCAACTCAATCGGCTCTGAAACCGGCTCAACAATAGCCGGTAGGGTAGAGGGCGCAGGAGAAGAGTGGGGCGGCTCTATCGATATGCTGAAAATGCATACCAGATTGCAAAGCACACTTAGTGTTGCAAAACAAAACACTCCTACTTATGCCACCGCCGAAACAGTGGTTATAGATGAAGTGAACGGTACAACAACCACCACCCCGACACAAACCACTAATTATCAGAATGCGGATGTCGGCGATGCGGTGATAAGAACCTATCAGTCAGAACTCGGAGGCAGTTTTGTTTTTGCCGATGATACAAATGCCACAAGCAGCGCAAGATATAATCTTTTTCACGGCAAATCGCTGACATATTTCCCAAAAACCGTTACAACCTATACTTTTAAGAATCAATTTGAAAACGGCTTTACCATTTCGAATGGGGGAAACTATCTTACAGTTTCAAATCAAAACGACAATATCAGTGTAGGTGTCGGTAACGATCCGGAAAATGCAACCGTTTGGGTATTAGATGACACAAATCATCTTAACTGCAAGGTTGAAAACGGCAACACCATTTCGGTTTACTATCTTAATTCCGATGTAAACGGTAATTTAACCGTTTCTGCAACTGCATCCACCACCTGGACAAAAGACAGTGATGGTACTATGGTTGCAAAAATTAACGGACTTGACTATTATTTATCCTTTAATAACGGTTGGTACACCTATCCTTTTGCAGATAGTTTTACCATTTCAACAGGCAATAATTATTTCGGTAGGAATGATAGTACTACAAACCTATCGGGAACTGCAACAACCGCCGCAAAATTAAAACTTGAAAACGGCAGAATTTATTCTTTTATTAACGGCTCTGTTCGTTATCTTAATGCCGATGGTGAGAATCTTTCTTTCGGGGACACAGCAACTACTGCAAACTGGGTATATGATGAAGGAAAGTTTTATTGCCTTGACAGCAATAATATGCGCTGGTACTTATGCTTTGATAATAACGAATGGAAACTTTTCCCCGAGCATAGTTTCCACTATATTTTCTCCGGAAACGATTATCTTTCCTGCACCGAAACAGGTGTTGTAAATTCAACTGCGGGAAACAGTGTAAAATGGGCGTGGGATAAGTATAACGGAAGAATTTACACCGTAATTGATAATGAAATATATTATCTTAACGGCGGCACAAAACTTTCCGTTTCAAAAACCGCGGAAACCGAATGGATGTATATAAACAATAAGTTCTGTTATTCAAACAATGGTGATACTTGGTATCTTGTTGATGATAACGGCTCTTGGGGAGTATATCCCGGCGACACGGTTTACCTTATATCTCAAAACGGTAAATATTTAACAATACAAAATAACGGATCGGTTTCAGCCGTAAACGATTCTGATGTAGCGCTGAGATTTATGTATGATAATACTAACGGCGCGCTATATACCGTTTATAATGGCGATATCTATTATATTAACGCCGATAATTACAGTATTTCAGCAAGCACTGCGCTAAACACATCCTGGAATAAAACGGCAGATAATTCTTTTAATTATAACAATAACGGAGAAACCTTTACCCTTATTTACAATAACGGTTGGGTTGCATATCCGCAGAATAATTTTGCAACAATTCATTGCGATACCGATTATCTGGCGGCTTCATCCGATAATCTGAGTAATTCACAGACACCGTTTTATTGGATACAGGATAATGATGGAAAGCTTTCTACAATCTATAACAATACAAGATATTATTTGCGCGCTACCGCGACAGGCATTTCGCTTACAAACAACTCGCAACAGGCAACTGCTTTCAGCATTAACTCCGCAAATAAGACTATAAGTTACAGTTATAATAACAATACTTACTATCTTGTGTTTGATGAAGATAGCTGGGGCGTTTCCGAAACGGCTCGAAAAGGCTTCAAGATTTCCGTTACAGGCGGAAACACAACCTATTATCTTAATGCCGATACAAACAAGGTTTCAACCGGCACTAACGAAACCGCCGCAACAAGTTGGAAATATAACGGCTCATCGGGAACTATTTCCACTGTGATAAACGATACCACTTATTATTTGCAAGCGGCTTATGAGACAAACAACAAAGTAAACTCTACTAATCTTAAGGTTACAACCAATCAATCAAACGCCACTACCTTTGCTTATTCAAATAATAACTTGTCCTGTTTGATAGGCAACACAACGCATTATTTGACATTAAGCGATGAAGGTATTCTCAAAATGGCAAATACGCAGGTCACCTACTATACCATCCATAACGGTACTGCCAATTATCTTTCCTTAAGCGGAACGGATATTGAAAACTCAGATGCAGACAATGCAGTGTTGTGGCAGTTCTCCAA
>CAMPCO010000052.1 GCA_946646305.1 uncultured Clostridia bacterium
ATAAGTTAAAGGTGGGATTGTATGGGCGAGAATAAACAGAATATAAACTGGTTCCCGGGTCATATGGCAAAATCATTCCGCAAGATGGCGGAAGACCTGAAAATCATTGACCTTGTTACAGAGATTGCCGATGCCAGGGTACCTGTCAGTTCACGCAATCCCGACCTTGATAAACTCCTTCAAAATAAACCTCGAATAATTTTGCTCAATAAATCTGATATGGCGGATGAAAAAGCCACAAACGATTGGATAGAGCATTATAAAAAATCGGGTATTGTTGCCATTCCCGTTGATTGTAAAACGGGAAAGGGCGTAAATGCCTTTAAAACAACCATAAAGACCGCAATGCAGGACAAGCTTAAAAAATATGCCGAAAGCGGAATGGCGGGCAAGCCTATTCGGGTTATGGTTGTGGGTGTGCCCAATGTCGGCAAATCTTCTTTTATAAATCGTATTTCCGGAGGCGCAAAAGCCAAAGCGGAGAACCGCCCCGGTGTTACACGCGGCAATCAGTGGTTTACCATAGATAAACAGCTTGAACTGCTTGATACCCCCGGTGTTTTATGGCCAAAATTTGAAGATAACACAACAGGCGAGCATTTAAGTTTTACCGGCGCTGTGACCGACAGAATAATCGATACCGAGCTTTTGGCAGTCGATTTAATTAAAATATTAACCGAGAAATATCCCGAAATGCTAAAAAGCAGATATTCGCTTGATGAAATACCACAAGATGAATACGATGCGCTATGCCTTATCGGAAAAAAACGCGGTATGGTGATAAAAGGCGGCGAAACCGATACACTAAGAGCGGCTAATATGCTTTTAGAAGAATTTCGCAGTTGTAAGATAGGCAGAATAACGCTTGAAAAGGTGGAAGATTATGCCTGATTTTTCTTTTGAATTGGCTGCAAAGCAAAAAGGATATACATATATTTGCGGCGTTGATGAAGCGGGTCGCGGACCGCTTGCCGGTCCCGTTTGCGCCGCGGCGGTAATATTGCCTGATGATATAGAAATCGCAGGGCTTAATGACTCAAAAAAACTAACTGAAAAGAAAAGGGAAGAGTTGTATTCTGTTATCACCGAAAAAGCCATTGCGTATTCTGTGGCTTTTGCTGATGTTTGTGAGATAGAAAAATACAATATTCTCGGCGCAACATTTATTGCCATGAACAGGGCAATAGAGGGGCTTAGCACCCCTGCCGATTATGCCTTGATTGACGGCAACAGAGTTCCGAAAGACATCAAAATTGATTGCGAAACGATTATAAAAGGCGACTCAAAATCGGCTTCTATTGCGGCGGCATCCATTCTCGCAAAGGTTACCCGTGACAGGCTGATGCTTGAATATGACAAAGAACTACCTCAGTATGCTTTTTCAAAGCATAAAGGCTATGGCACAAAACTTCATTATGAAATGATTGAAAAATACGGTATGAGCATTTATCACAGACCATCATTTTTAAAATCTTTTTATAATAAAAAGACTTAAATCGGGAGTTGTTTGAAATGCAGACCGAAAGGGAAGAAGCCTCTCTTTTAGGTAAAACGGGCGAGGATCTCGCCGCGGAATATCTAAAAAGTAAAGGTTATGTTATAATAAAACGAAACTGGCGCGACAGCAGATACGGCGAAATTGATATTGTTGCCGAAAACAATAATGAGATACTTTTTGTTGAAGTAAGAACAAGAAAATACGGCGCTCTTGTAACGGGCGCTGAAACGGTGGATATTCACAAACTCTCGCGCATAAAAAATGCCGCAGAGATGTTTATGTCAAGGTTTAACACATCGCTGCCCTTTCGCCTTGATTTAATTGAGATAACATATTATAATAACAAAAGTGATAGACAGGACGGAAAACGCTTTACTTTAAGACATATTAAAAACATTTAATTCTTTGGAGGAAATGATGAAATACACCAGCACAAGAGACAGCAAATTAAAGGTTGAAAGTTCGTTTGCTATATTAAACGGCATTTCAAAAGAGGGAGGGCTTTTCGTTCCCGAAAGCATTCCCGCTCTTTCAAAAGAAGATTTTGAAAACTTAAAAGCAATGCCTTATAAAGAACGCGCGGCTTTTATCCTTTCAAAATATTTGACCGATTTTAGCAAAGAGGATATGGAATATTGCACAAATGGTGCTTACATCGGCAGTTTTGATGATGAAAACCCCGCTCCCATAGCACAGCTCGGCAGTAATATAAACATTCTTGAGTTATGGCATGGGCCAACCTGTGCTTTTAAAGATTTGGCGCTTCAAATATTGCCGTTTTTGCTTACAACATCTTCTAAAATGCAAAAGAACGATAAGAAAACAGTTATCCTTGTTGCCACCTCGGGCGATACGGGAAAAGCCGCGCTTGAAGGCTTTAAGGATGTTCCCGGCACCGAGATTATAGTTTTTTATCCTTGCGATGGTGTAAGCCCGATGCAAAAACTTCAAATGAACTCCCAAAAGGGTGAAAATGTTCATGTTTATGCGGTGAAAGGCAATTTTGATGATGCTCAGTCTGCCGTTAAAAAAATATTTACCGACAATGCAATTAAAGAAGCACTAAATAAAAACGGAATGCAGTTTTCTTCTGCAAATTCAATAAACTTCGGCAGACTCGCTCCCCAGATAGTTTATTATATTTCGGCTTATGTTGACCTTTTGAATAAAGGTGATGATTTATCAGGCGGCTTTAATGTTGTGGTTCCAACCGGCAATTTCGGCAATATTTTGGCGGCTTACTATGCCAAGATGATGGGCGCGCCGATTAAGAAACTAATCTGTGCTTCCAATAGCAATAATGTTTTAACCGATTTTATAAATACAGGCGTTTATAATAAAAATCGCGATTTTTATACAACAGTTTCTCCTTCGATGGACATCTTGATTTCAAGCAATCTTGAAAGAATGCTTTATCATTTGTGTGATGATGATAAATACATTGCCTCTCTTCAGAATGAACTTTTAAATCAGGGCAAGTATGAAATCAATGATGAAATGAAACGAAAACTCAAAGATGTTTTTTATGCTGATTTCTGTAATGAAGAAGAAACCCTTAAAACCATAAAGGAAACATATGAGGAATATGGTTACCTTTGTGATACCCATACTGCGGTTGCGGTTGGCGTTTATAATAAGTATAAAGCCAAAACAGGGGATAAAACTCCCGTTGTTATCGCTTCTACCGCATCGCCTTATAAGTTTTCAAAAAGCGTTTTATCGGCTCTCGGCGCTAAAATAGAAGATGATGAATTTGCGGCAGTGGAAGAGCTTTCCGCTCTTACAAACACCACTGTTCCGAAACCCATTGCTGAACTTTATAGCGCCAAAGTAAGGTTTAGCGAAATCTACGAAAAACAAGACCTTTATTCGGCGGTTAAATCTGCTCTAAAAATATAAAAAACAACACGACCGATCTGTTTGATCGGTCGTGCGGTTGCATTATAGGTTTCCTTTTAAATGTTGCAACAATCTCTTGATTTAAAGGTATCACAGCAGGTTTCGTGCGTGGTGTTTGCTTCAAAACCCGCAACCTTTATTTCACCTGCATCACATCTGTTTTGCTCGGTGTGGTGAATACAACTTGTAACATTGCAGTTAATGCATGACATTGTTTTGTTTTCTTCCATAATAATGCTCCTTTATATTTTTGCGTTTGCATTATTATTTTTTGAATTTTAACTTAAATTATACGAAAGGAAGGTGTTTTATTGAATAATCTTTATGCTATTGCCGATTTGCATTTATCTTTCGGCGTTGATAAAAAAATGGATGTTTTTTACGGATGGGAAAATTATACCGATAAAATAAAGGCTAATTGGCAAAGAATGGTTGATGACGGCGATACCGTTGTTATTGCCGGGGATATTTCCTGGGGTATGAATTTAGAAGAATCAAAAAAAGACTTTGCTTTTCTTCATTCGCTTCCAGGTATTAAGGTTATACTTAAAGGCAACCATGATTTTTGGTGGAGCACCCTTTCGAAAATAAATAATTTTCTAAACGAAAATGATTATTCGGATTTTTTTGTTTTACACAACAATTTCTATAAAATAGGCGACTATGCAGTATGCGGCTCAAGAGGTTGGCAATATGATGCAAAACAGACCGATATAAATATTGTAAACCGCGAATGTGCAAGAATTGAAACCTCGATAAAAACTGCAAGGGAAGAAGGGCTCAAACCCATTGTTTTTCTCCATTATCCGCCCGCTTACGGTGAATATAAATCTGTCGAGATTATAGAAACGCTTAAAAGCAACGGCATAACCGAGGTTTACTATGGGCATATTCACGGATCCGGGTTTAATAAGGCGTTAAAATTCGCCGATGATATAAAACTAAATATTATTTCCTGCGATTGTATTGATTTTACACCTAAATTTATTTGTAATTATTAAATAAAAGTTGTAGATATTTTTAAAATAATGTGATATAATGTATCTAATTTGTGCGGAGGTATAAAAAATGAGTTTAAAAGAAACAAAAAAACTTGAAACAAATCGTTACCAACTTGAAATCACCGTAGATGGTGAAAAATTCCGTGAGGCAATAAAAGAAGCCTACAAGAAAAACGGCAAAAAGATCAATGTTCCCGGTTTCCGTAAAGGTAAAGCACCGCTTCATATGATAGAAACTCTCTATGGTGCTGAGGTTTTCTTTGAAGATGCTTTCAATCTTCTTTACAATGATTTGGTTGATGATGCAATCAAAGAGTCCGGTCTTAAAGTAATCAATGATAAGATGGACTTTGAGCTTGTTTCCATTTCTAAGGAAGATGGTGTTGATTTTAAGGTATCTGTTACTACATATCCTGAAATCAAACTTAAAAAGTATAAAGGCTTAAAAGCAGAAAAGGTTAAGGCAACCGTTTCTGCGGCAGAGGTTAATGACGAGCTCAAAGCTCTTGCTGACCGCAATGCCCGTATGATTTCCGTTGAGGACAGAGCCGCTAAAAAAGGCGATACTGTTGTTATCGACTTTGAAGGCTTCACCGATGGTAAACCCTTTGAGGGCGGCAAAGCCGAAGGCCATTCTTTGGAACTCGGCTCAGGTCAGTTTATTCCCGGCTTTGAAGATCAGATTATCGGCAAGAAAATCGGCGATGAGTTTGATATAAATGTAACCTTCCCGAAAGAATACGGCGCAGAAGACCTTGCAGGCAAGGATGCAGTATTTAAGATTAAATTGCATGAAATCAAAATTCGCGAATTGCCCGAAATCGATGATGAATTCGCAAAGGATGTCAGTGAATTCGATACCATTAAAGATTTAAAGGCTGATATTAAGAAAAAAGCCCTTGAAAGAAAACAGACTGCGGCAGAAAACGCAGTTGAAAATGACCTTGTAAACCAGATTGTTGAAGGTATAGAGGGTGAAATTCCCGAAGCTATGTATGAATCTCGTCTTGATGGCGCTGTTCAGGACTTTGCTTATCGTTTGCAGTCACAAGGTATGAATCTTGAAACCTATCTTAAGTTCACCGGCGGCTCTCTTGAAGATTTCAGAAAGACCATGCGTCCCCAGGCTGAAATGCAGGTTAAATACCGCCTTGCTCTTGAAAAGATAGTTGAACTTGAAAAGATTACCGCTTCTAAGGAAGAAATCGAAGCAGAATTCAAGAAGATTGCCGATTCTTATAATATTGATATTGAAAGAGCAAAAGCAACCCTTCCCGAAGAAGAAATTGCAAAGGATGTTGCAGTTGGTAAGGCTATTGACTTTGTAAAGGCAAATGCGGTTATTACCGAGGTTGATGAAAAGACCGCCGCTGAAAAGCCCGCAGCAAAGAAGACCGCCGCTAAAAAACCGGCAGAGAAGAAGACTGCTGCTAAAAAAACAACCACCGCAACCAAAAAAGCTCCTGCTAAAAAGCCCGCAGCAAAAAAAGCTCCCGCTAAAAAGAAAGCAGAAGATAAATAATTGATTATATTTTTATGTCTTTGAACATACTTGATATAGTAAACCAAATGTAAGGAGATGTTCTAATGAGTTTAGTACCTTATGTTGTAGAACAAACAAGTCGCGGCGAGCGCTCTTATGATATTTTTTCTCGCCTTTTAAACGATCGTATTATAATGCTTAATGACCAGGTTGATAATGCTTCTGCCAGTGTTATTATCGCGCAGTTGCTTTATCTTGAAGGTCAGGACCCCGATAAAGATATAAGCTTTTATATCAATAGCCCCGGCGGTTCTGTATCAGCAGGTATGGCTATTTACGATACTATGCAATATATTAAATGCGATGTCAGCACAATTTGTATCGGTATGGCGGCAAGTATGGGTGCATTCCTTCTTGCGGCAGGCACTCCGGGAAAGCGCTTTGCTCTTCCTAATAGTGAAATTATGATTCACCAGCCTCTCGGTTCTGCCGAAGGTCAGGCAACCGATATTTTAATTCACGCCGACCATATCAAGAACACAAGAAGCAAGCTTAATCAAATTCTTGCAAGTGAAACAGGCAAATCGCTTGAAGAAATTGAGCGCGATACCGAGCGCGATAACTTTATGTCCGCTGAAGAAGCTCAAAAATACGGCCTTATTGATAAGGTATTAACCAAGAGATAAGAGGTATACAATGCCAAAAAATCAAGATACCGAGATTAGATGCTCGTTTTGCCATAAAACGCAAGACGAAGCATCTCGTCTTATAGAAAGCAACGGCGTTTATATTTGCGATTCTTGTATCGAGTTTTGTAATTCTCTTTTAGAGCATGATAGTGTAAATCACCAAAAAGCCGCAAAAAGCGCAGATAAGGTGGAAATAACATTACCGAAACCGCGTGAGATTAAAGAAAAACTCGATGAATATGTCATCGGTCAGGATGAAGCCAAAAAGACACTTTCTGTTGCAGTTTATAATCATTATAAGCGCATTTACAGTAATGCGGATAGTGATGTTGAACTTGTAAAAAGCAATGTTTTAATGTTAGGTCCTACCGGTGTCGGCAAAACCCTTTTGGCGCAAACGCTGGCAAAAATTATCGATGTTCCGATTGCTATTACAGATGCCACAACGCTTACCGAAGCCGGTTATGTCGGCGAAGATGTTGAAAATATCCTTCTTCGTTTAATTCAGGCGGCGGACTATGATATTGAAAAAGCAGAACATGGTATTATATATATCGATGAAATTGATAAAATCGGCAGAAAGTCGGAAAATGCATCCATAACCCGCGATGTAAGCGGTGAGGGTGTTCAACAGGCACTGCTGAAAATTCTTGAGGGTACCGTTTCCAATGTGCCTCCGCAGGGCGGAAGAAAACACCCTCAACAAGAGTTTATCCAAATTGATACTACCAATATTCTGTTTATATGTTCAGGCGCTTTTGATGGCATTGAAAAGATTATCGAGCGCAGAACGGGCGGCAGTTCTTTGGGGTTTGGCGCTGATGTTAAATCTAAAAAGAGTATTGAAGCGGAAACCCTTGCAATGCAGGCCACCCATCAGGACCTTGTTAAGTTTGGACTTATTCCCGAGCTTGTCGGCAGATTGCCGGTTATAACCGCTTTGTCTCCTATGGATAAGGAAACTCTTATAAAGATTATGACCGAGCCTAAAAATTCCATTATAAAGCAGTATAAGGAACTCTTTAAAATGGATGGGGTAGAACTTGAGTTCCGGGCTGAGGCATTAAGCGAAATCGCCGATCTTACAATCGAGCGCAAAACCGGTGCCAGAGGTCTTCGCTCAATAGTTGAGTCTGTTTTGCATGATATAATGTTCTATACTCCTTCTGATGAAACGATAAAGAAAATCATCATCACAAAGGATACGGTTAAAGGCGGAGAAGCCAAGATAGAAAGATAAGGTTTAAAAGCACCGCTATTGCGGTGCTTAATCCTTATAATAAGAATAAATAATTATAGATTTATATAAAAATAACTTGACAAAAAGTGCTTATATGATATAATAAATATCGTTGTACGGTGGATGTAGCTTAGTTGGTTAAAGCGCCGGTTTGTGGCACCGGAGACCGTGG
>CAMPCO010000053.1 GCA_946646305.1 uncultured Clostridia bacterium
ATCGCGAGCGAATTCGGCGCCCGGCTTGACAGTATTGCCGACCTTCTTTTCTACACGCTGACCCTTATTAAGCTTTTGCCCGTGCTATGGAAAACACTACCGCGGTTTATTTGGTTTATTGTGGCTGTAATCTTAATTCTTCGCACAATCTCTTATATTATCGCGGCGGTAAAATTCCACCGTTTTGCCTCTCACCACACCTGGGCAAACAAGGTTACGGGCGCTTTTGTTTTTGCAATACCCTATTTCCTTGTAACAAAAGCGGCTGTTGTCTTTTGTTTGGCGGTTTGCATTGTGGGTATTTATTCAACGATTGAAGACCTCGCCATCCATATTTTTTCCGATGCATACAACGAAAACACAAAATCCATTTTTACAAAATGATTTTTGAATACGCCCTGTGCATTTGCAGGGCGTTATTTTTTTGCCTTTAAATTTATATATAAATTTAAAAATATTTGACAAAAAAAGATTAAAGTGTTAAAACTAATATAATAAATTACAGGGGGTATTATTTTGAAGATCGCACTTTTGATTTTTGCCGCGTTTGCAGGCGGTGTTTTGATATCGTTTTTAAACTTTTTGATGATGTCTGCCGCCGCTAAGAGTGATGATAAAAAAATGATGGCGGTCTCCCCCGTAAGGTCAATTCTTTCTGCCGCTTATTTGTTTTTGCTTTTCTTTATAAGTACAAAAGCAAAGGTTTCCACCGCCGCTTTACTGATAGGCGGCGCGGCGGGGCTTACGGCATCGCTTGCGTTTTTCACAAGGCTGCTTATAAAACGACAGAAGCCCACCGAAAAAAGCGAGGATAAAAATAACATTGATGAAAGGTAGTGTTTTTCATTGGGTGAAAAAAGTGAGCCGATAATTAAATTAGGCGGCGTGCTTGATATAACCGGTGAGGTTGTCGCTATGTGGGCGATAATCGCCGTGGTGGCAATAATCGCCCTTTTGATAAGGCGAAACCTTAAAGAGCGCCCGGGGAGATTTCAAAATCTTATTGAGTCGGGCGTTGAATATCTTGATAACTTTTTAACCGATATTCTAGGCAAAAAAAACGCGAGGAAATACTTTTTCTTTCTGGCTTCCCTTTTTACATTTATTCTGTTTGCCAACTATTCGGGGCTTTTGCCCGGTGTCGGGGCGACAAAATATGTAAAAGCGCCGACCTCTTCCCTTTCGGTCACATTGGGGCTTGGTGTTATAACCTTTATATTTTTACAGGTTTCAGCCATCAGCGGCAACGGGAAGCATTATATAAAGCATTTTCTTACCCCCATTATTCCGCTTTTATTGCTTGATGAGTTTATAAAGCCCGCCTCTTTGGCGCTTAGACTTTTCGGCAATATTTTCGGTGAAGAAAATGTTATCGAAAATCTTTATAAGCTGTTGCCTATCGGCGCGCCGATAATTATGATGGCGCTTTCCCTGCTTTTCTGTGCAATTCAAGCCATGGTTTATACCATGCTTACCGCTTCCTATTTGCAGGAAGCATTAGAAGAATAATTATTTTAAAGGAGTTTTTATAATGACAGATTCATCTATTATCGCTCTTGCGGCGGCACTCGCCATTGCCGTTTCAACCATTTTCCCCGCTCTCGGTCAGGGCAAAGCGGCAAAGGCCGCTCTTGAAGGTATTGCCCGCCAGCCCGAAGCTGCAAAGGATATCCGTTCAACCTTGCTTCTCTCCCTTGCTCTTATGGAAGCGCTTACCATTTACGGCTTGCTTATCGGCTTTATGCTTATAAGCAAAATCTGATATTTCGGAGAAAATATATGAACATTCAACCATCGGTTCTTATATGGACCGTGATATGTTTTTGCGCTTTTGCTTTTATTATAAACACCCTTCTCTTTAAGCCGGTTTTAAAGATTATGGATAAGCGGCGCGAGAAGATAGAAAAGGCAAAAAGCGACTCTGCCGCTTTTGAAAAAGAGATGGCAGAAAATCAAAAAGCCCTTGAAGAGCAACGCTTAAAAGCAAAGCAGGAACTTGCCGAAAGGCAAAAAGCCGTAATTTCCGAATTTGAGGAAAAAAGCGAGGCAGAGCTTAAAAACATGCATGCCGAAATGCAAAAAGCGCTTGAAGATAAACGCAGTGAACTTTTAGCTGAAAAAGAGCAAAATCAAGCCATAGTTTTTGATAAAATGGATGATTTTGTCGCCGCTTTTACAGATAAACTTATTTCGTATAGGTAAATATTATGCAGATTATTTACAGTATCGCAAACCTTCTCATTTTAGGCCTTATTGTTTTCTTTTTGTTTAAAAAATCTTTAAAGCAAAAGTTTTCTTCCCGCAGGGAGAAAATAAACGCCGATTTGGATTTTGCCGAAAATTTATCGGCAGAGAATGCAAAAAGAAAGACGGAAGCAGAAACCATAAAAAACGAGCCCGCGCCCGCGCAGAATGATGATGACGGGCTTTCTTTGTTGCGCCAAAAATATGATGAGAAAACCGCCGCCCTTAAAAAAAGCGGCGAGCGAGAAATAGAAAATGTCACCCACGAAGAGATGATGAACCTTCGCAATACTGCGGTTGACAAACTTTGCGAAAGACTTAAATCCCACCTTGCAAAAGAGCCTGCCGCTTCCAAAATTCGCGAAAAAGAAAAGGTTATTGCAAAAAAGATTCTCGAAACCATCGCCCTTACCCCGGGTGATATGTGTTATCTTATGACCCATAAGGTTTTGTATGTAACCCTTGCAAGCGCACATCCTTTAAGCGAAGAAATAATCAATTCTGTAAAGGCGGAAACCGAAAAAATAATAGAAAAAGCAGAGGGTGAAATATCCTTCCGTGTTCAGGTAAACCCCGAGCTTATCGGCGGTTTACGCCTCAGAATAGGCGATACAATTTATGATGGAACTGTTTTTAACCGCCTTTATCACCTTAATCGCGACCTTAAAAAAAGGCCGCTTGACGATGTTTTTACGGCGGATGATGTCTGCCGCGATATTTTAGAGGGTATAAACTCATCGGTGCCGCAAATCGATGTTTTCCAAAAAGGCACCGTAATAAGTGTTTCAGACGGTATCTGCTGGATAAACGGCGTTGCCGATATAACCTATGGCGAGGTTGTAGAGTTTGAATGCGGCGAACGCGGTATGATACTCGATATAGAAGAAGATAAAATCGGTTGCGTTGTTTTCGGAAAATATGAAAATATTGAAAGCGGCAGTAAGGTGCGCCGCGTGGGCAGAATTGCAAGCGTTCCCGTTGGAAACGAACTGCTCGGCAGAACGGTTGACCCGCTTGGCCGCCCGATTGACGGCAAAGGCGCCATAAAAACAAAAGAGCACCGCCCGATTGAAAACAATGCTCCCGCTATTCTTGACAGACAATCGGTTTCCGTTCCGCTTCATACGGGGCTTAAAGTGATTGATGCCCTGGTTCCCATCGGCCGCGGACAGAGAGAACTTATAATAGGCGACCGCCAAACGGGTAAATCTGCCATAGTTATCGATACCATAATAAATCAAAAAGGCAAGGGTGTTTATTGCATATATGTTGCAATAGGTCAAAAAGAGTCTTTTGTGACCGAGCTTAGAAACAAGCTCAGTGAAAACGGCGCCCTTGATTACACAATTATAGTCTGCGCTACTGCTTCAAGCTCGGCTTCCATGCAGTATATAGCACCGTTTGCGGGTGCTGCTATGAGTGAATACTTTATGTATTCGGGCAAAGATTGTTTAATAATCTACGATGACCTTTCAAAGCACGCCGTGGCTTACCGCGAACTGTCCCTCTTGCTCCACCGCCCGTCCGGCCGTGAAGCATACCCCGGCGATGTTTTCTATCTACATTCAAGATTGCTTGAACGCGCCGCCTGCCTTTCAAAAAAATCGGGTGGCGGCAGTGTTACCGCCATGCCTGTTATCGAAACTCTGGCGGATGATATTTCTTCCTATATTCCTACAAATGTTATCTCCATCACCGATGGTCAGATATTCCTTGAAAGCGAACTGTTTAACGAAGGCCAGCGCCCCGCCGTTAATGTGGGACTATCTGTTTCGCGTGTCGGCTCAAAGGCGCAAACCCCGCTTATGAAGCAGGTTTCCGCCAGTCTTCGTATGCGCCTGGCGCAGTATCGCGAGCTTGCCGCTTTTGCCCAAATCGGTTCCGACCTTGATGAAAGCACAAAAGCCGTTTTAAAGGCGGGCGAAAAAATGATGGCGGCGCTTCGCCAAAAGAGATATGCTCCCCTTCCCGACTGGCAGCAGGCTCTGCTTTTGTTTGCCGTTTCCGAGGGCTTTGCCGAAGATATTTCGCCGAAGGATATGGAAAGTTTTGAGCAAAGGCTTTATTCCTATTTTGAAGAAAAACAAAAAGATATAAAAGCAAAGCTTGAAACGGGCGAAAAGATGGATGAGCATTTTAAAGCCGAGGTTAAAGCGGCGATTTCCTCGTTTAAGGAGGAAATGTGATGTCCGCTCTTAAAGACCTTAAAAAAAGGCTTTCCGCCGTGCAGTCAACAAGGCAGTTGACCTCTGCGATGAAAACCGTTTCTTCCATAAAGTTTTCTCGCATAAATAATATTCTCGGCGGTTTCAGGGAATATTCCGCAAGCTTTGAAAAGATGGTCAAAGATATCGGTGCTTTTGAAAGCGATGAAAACAATGCGCCAAAAACAACCCTTTATGTTCTGATTTCAGGCAACCGCGGACTTTGCGGCGGATATAATATAGAACTTTTTTCTTATTTTGATGAAATTGTTAAACAAACACGCGATGCTCTCTTTATGGCTTGCGGCAAAAAGGCGATTGAACATTGCCGCCAAAAGGATATACCCTTGCTCGCCGCTTTCGATCTGCCCGATATTCCCGATTATTCTGTATCGGAAAACCTTTATAAAGTCTTGCGTTCTTTCCTTGATGAAGGTCGGGTAGAGAGGGTGCTTTTCGTTTGCCAAAAGCATATAAATCTGCTTAAAAGGCAGCCGCAAACGGTATCGCTTTTAGCCCCCGCGGCAGAAGACCTTAAAGTGGATGACGGCATAATCTTTATCCCCGATAAAGAAACGGTTTTAAAGGAGCTTTATTCCCTTTATCAAAATGAAGCGGTCTATTCCGTTTTATTAAACTGCGCCGCCGGAGTTCAGGCGGCAACCCTTACCGCTATGCGCTCTGCCTTTGATACGGCAAACGAATCGGCGCAGGCGCTTGAAATTTCAATAAACCGTCGCCGCCAGGCGGATGTTACCGCGAGTGTTATAGAAACCGCCGCGGATAATAATTATGATTTAGGAAAAGAGGTGTAACCCCCGTGTCAGCAGGTGCAAAAGGACTTATAACCAGAATTATAGGGCCGGTAGTTGATATAAAATTTCCCACTGCCGCAGAATCTCCCGAAATATTCAATGCCATAGAGGTTAAAACCCAAAACGGCAAAATTTTGCTTGAAACTCTGCAACAACTGGGCGATGGCGCCGTTCGTTGCATTTCGATGAATGCGACCGATGGTCTTTCCCGCGGGGTTATCGCCACCGATACGGGCGCGCCGATTTCCGTTCCTGTCGGCAACTGCACTCTCGGCAGAATGATAAATGTCGGCGGTGTGCCGATTGATGACGGCGGCGAAATAAAAGCAGATACAAAATGGCCCATCCACCACGATGCCCCCGCTTTTACCGATGTTGTGCCGGCGGGCGAAATGCTGGAAACGGGCATTAAGGTTATCGACCTTATGACCCCCTATGCCAAAGGCGGAAAAATCGGTCTTTTCGGCGGCGCGGGGCTTGGCAAAACCGTTCTTATAATGGAGCTTATCCGCAATATTGCTTTCGAGCATGACGGCTATTCGGTTTTTGCCGGTGTGGGCGAGCGCTCAAGAGAGGGCAACGACCTTTGGCAAGAGATGAAGCAATCGGGCGTTATAGATAAAACCGCCCTTGTTTTCGGTCAGATGAACGAGCCTGCCGGTGCGCGTTTGCGCGTTCCGCTTGCGGGACTTACTCTGGCGGAATATTTCCGCGAGAATTCTCATAAGGATGTTCTGCTTTTTATAGATAATATATTCCGCTTTACCCAGGCCGGTTCCGAGGTTTCGGCGCTTCTCGGCCGTATGCCGTCGGCTGTTGGCTATCAGCCGACTTTGGCCAGCGAAATGGGCAAACTGCAGGAAAGAATTGTTTCCACCAAAAACGGGTCTATCACATCGGTTCAGGCAATTTATGTTCCCGCCGATGACCTTACCGACCCCGCCCCCGCTACCACCTTCTCCCATCTTGACGCCACCACCGTTCTTTCCCGTTCGGTTGTGGAACTGGGTATTTACCCCGCGGTATCTCCGCTTGAATCAAGCTCGCGTATGCTATCGCCCGAAACTGTGGGCAACCGCCACTATGAAACGGCGAGAGAGGTTCAAAAAACACTGCAAAGGTATAACGAACTACAGGATATTATTGCCATACTTGGTCTTGATGAGTTGTCGGGTGAAGATAAGCTCACCGTTCACAGGGCAAGAAAGGCGCAAAGATTTATGAGCCAGCCTTTCTTTGTTGCCGAAAACTTTACAGGTATGGCGGGCAGATATGTTCACCTTGATGAAACCATCAAAGGCTTTGAAGCAATACTCGGCGGCGATGTTGATGATATCCCCGAGCAGGACTTTATGATGGCGGGCAGTATCGATGAAGTTTACGAAAAGCACAAAGGCGAGGTTTAATTTATGAAAAACAATCTCTCTCTTAGTGTTGTAACACCCCGTGGTGTGATTTTGGAAACCGAATGTTTTTCGGTTAATCTAATCGCCGCTGACAATTCACTTAGAACAGGCGGCGGCAGTGTCGGCATAATGCATGGTCACTTGCCGGCGGTGATTGTCCTTAAAAACCCATCCGATGTAACAATAAAATCGGAAAGCGGCGAAAACCGCATAACGGTAAACGGCGGCTTTTGCGAGGTTAAAGATAACAATATAACAATAATTACAGAAAAAGCGTGATTTTTAAAATCGCGCTTTTTTACATCGTTTTAAATAAAAAAATACAGCCCCAATATTTTTTAATATTTCAGACATTTTATATAGTATAATGTCGGTTTTCCAAATGTTGGGTTTTTTTCTAAAATTTTTTTGTAGTTTTTTAAAAAAAATGTTTGCCTTTTTTAAAGTTTATGATATAATATGCTTACGATTATACCTTATATATTGGGGAGTAATCAAGGTAAATTAAAAATCATTTGAAAAGTCGTTTCAGAAAGGAAGATTTTTAAATGAAAAAGATCATTTCATTAGTTGCAGTTGTGGCATTGCTTTTCTGCCTTGCTCTTCCTGCAAGCGCGGCAACCTTTAAGGTTAATGTGACTTCCGAAAAGAAGACCATGAAAAAAGGTGACACGCAAAAAATTACTGTCAGCATCTCTGATATTGAAACTGCTGAGAATGAAGATTTTAATTCTCTCGGATTTGAAATCAAACTTTCCGATGGTCTTGAAATCACCGATCACACTTTCGGCACTGCCGTAAAGCAGGTATCTATTGAAGATGCTCCCGAAGGCGGCGACCCGACTGCTAACGAAGGATTTAACGAATTCCTCACAAACGGCGGCAAGCTCGCTGATTTCGGAACCGTTACTGCCGAAGATGAAACCACTCACAATGTCGGTGTTCTTTGGTCAAACAGTATTCAAAACGGCGAAACCGTTATTGTTTTAACCGTTAAAGCCAAGGAAGATATTGAGGAAGAAAAGAGCGAGCAGACCGTTACTGCCGATGTTTATTCCCAGACCGATAAAGAAAATCCGACTTCCGGCGACTGCACTGTCAAGGTTCAG
>CAMPCO010000054.1 GCA_946646305.1 uncultured Clostridia bacterium
CTGCCCGAAAGCGGCAGAGCGCCGCTGTAACTATCTGTTACCGCATCCTGGGTTAGCGGAGCGAAAACGGTTGCGCTGTGGTTTTCGTGGTCGCCGATAGTCTCTTCCGATTCATCACTTCTGCCGCAAATGCAGTGGATATGGTCGGAAACCACAATATCACTGCCGGAGATAACCGCAGTCTGATTGCTGATAAGAACTATATTGTTCCAGTGCTTTGCGCCGCCCTTGACAATGGTGCCGAGGTGGTTAAAGTATATCGACATCTTAGTGTCATCGGAAAGTTTTGAGAGTTTTACAATAGCGCTATCTTGTTCGAGATAAATATCGGTCTTATCGTTATCTACGCCGTCAAGCACCATATCGCCCTCAAGGGTTATAGCGATATTTTCAACATAGATGTTGTCACCGCAGGTACCTTTGATACCGTTATCGGTAGTGGCAAGACCATCGGTGATTTCGCTATCCTTTGCGGTAAAGGTGATATTCTTGCCTGCAATATAGATGTTGCCGCCCTTTTCCGCCTCGCCGCCGGTAATAACGGCATTTTCTATTTTTACGGTTTCACTGCCCGCAAGATAGATGTTACCGCCTGCTTCGGCAGTACCGTTTTTAATTGTGGCATTCTTTATATTAAGGGTTGCATAGCCGCCGATATTACCGCCCGATTTAGCCGAGCCGCCTTCTATCGTGCCGCCTAAAATATTCAGGGTTACAAGTTTGGCATCGCCATAGATAGTGCCGCCGGTTTTGCCCTTTGATGAGCCGCCGATTAAGTGACCGTCATAAATATTTACCACTGCGGCATCTTCTGCTTTCTTGCTTTCGGGGCCGTATACCCAAAGCAGGTTACCGCTTTCGGTAGAAGAAACTCCCGAAGCATCATAAGTGCCGCCGTAGATATTAAGGGTTACCTTATGTTTACCCTGAACAAGCAACATACTGCCCTTTTCATTACTGCTTGCATCGGTCTTCTTCATACCGCCCGAGCCCTTGCAGTCACAGAAGTTGACATTAGCGCTTGTGGCACCTTTCTTATCCATGCCGTCAGCGGTCATATTGCCGAGCATATAAATTCTGTCCGAAGTCTGGTTTTTGCCGACAATAGAAACAGTATGACCATTGAAGCAAAGGTTTATATCGCCTGTGTTGGAACTCTGAGCCGTAACGGTGATGTTTTCCGCAAGGTAGTAGTTACCTGTTGTTGGCATTCTGCCGTTATAGTTATTTGTAACCATAGACTGCGTAAGCGCTCTGTAGTAAACCTTTTCGCCGTCTTGCGTGCCGTTTGCGGCATGAACATGCTCTGTTCCTACATATTCTATAGATAATGTCTTGCTTTCATTATCGCCTGAAATTACATAGTTTTTATCCTTGCCGGTGAAGAACTTGGCTTTAGTCTCGGCATCGGCAACATTGTTTGCGAAAACGCCCGGGTTGAGTTTTTCAACCGCAACACTTGCACCATTCTTCATATTGCCGACATTCATAACACCCTTATCCGAGAAATAGAGTGTTCCGTTTGTAACCTTAGCAGTACCCGAAACATTCATAGTTCCCGCAAGGAATACATTTGCGCCCCTGCCGGTGGTTGTGCCGTCTTTGATGGTACCGCCCGACATATTAAATGTGGCGCCATTAGCTATCGTAACATTACCGCCGGTGGCATTCTTTGTGCCCTGTGTGCGGCCGCCTGAAATGGTACCGCCCGACATATTAAAGGTTGCGCCCTTAAGACCGTCTTTAGGACCGAGAACATATACCGAGCCGCCTATTGCGCCGCCGGTTGTGGTCTTGCCGCTTAAAGTAGATGCAGTGCCGTAGTTTGCAGTGCAGCCCTTAATAGCCGCATTGCCCGACATATTGAACACACTGCCCGAAGATACATAAACACAAGGACCCGAACATCCGGTTTGAACAATGCCGGACATATCGATTGTGCCGCCTGTAAAGGTGAAGTTTGAGCCCTGACCTACAAGCACACCGAAACCGTTATCGGTATATTTTGTATTGGTTGAGCGGATAACGCCGCCGCCCTTTGAGTCCATAAGATAGAGGTTGTTACGGGTGGTGATGTTAATACCCCTGTAATCAGATGTTATCTTATGACCCGCAAGGTCAAGAACGATATTCTTAGTGGTATAGTTTGTAACGGTGTTGCCGCTGCCGACTGTCAGCGCCGCTTTTCCGCCTACAACCTCATAGTCCTCGGTAAGCACATAGTGCATACCATCGGTATTGGCAGTGCCGCCTGTAAACTTATACCAGGTAACATTCTTATTGCAGTGCGGACAATAGGAGGTCTTAACCGCAACAGGCGCTTTTTCTATAATATAGATAATCTGAATTTCGCCAAGAGAATTGAGCAAGGAATGAACCTTATCGCCAACGGCGATGGTATCAACCTTACACATATTCTGCGTGTTGAAAATAAGCGGTTTATCGGTCATTTCGGCAACTGCTTTTTTGCCGTCTTTCGGATAAACAAGCTCTAACTTTTTGCCGTTTATCGATGTAATCTTATAGTAAGATGCGATACTGTTTCCGCCTACAACCTCAATCGGTTTATAGTGTTTTATAATCTCGTTTCCGTTTAGTTTAAGGCCGAAAACAGGCGCCGCATATTTTTGGTCTATTTCCTTTGCAAGGTTTGCATCATAGGTCCAAACCTGCTTTGCAACACCGGGGTTGCTCTTTGAAATAACGGTGAAAACATATCTGCCGTCTGCTTCGGGTTTTCTGGTCCAGGTGTTGGTTTTGGTGTTCCACTTTCTCGATACACTCCAATAAAGGTCACAGTCAACCGTTCTGCTTCCGATAACATGGATAAAGCAGATTTTGCCGCGGCCGTTTAAGTAGCACTGAACCTTATCGCCGACTCTAACATCAGTCCAGGCGCCGTAAACCGAGCCGTCAACACCCGTAACATCCATAGCACGGCAGTTGTTGGCAAGGGTATAGGTCTGCTCATCACCGAATTTCGGCGATGTTCTCACACCGGTATATTTAAAGGACATACTGCCCTTCTTTATTTCGGTCACATTGTAATAAGAAGCGACAATATTACCCTTTGTTACCTCTTTTGTTCTGAGATAATCAAGAATAAGATGGGGATCTTCCTCATCAAGAACCAAGCCGAACGCTCTGCCGGCTGTTCTGTCCATATAGTTTGCGGTGGTGTAATCTTTTGTATAGAAGGTTTCAACCTTGCCTTCATAGGCCAGTTCAAATTCATATAAACCCTTTTCGTTGGGGGTTCTCGTGGTGTTTTGGAATCTTGAATCCCATTTGCGATCCTTGTTGTAATAGATTGTGCCTACAACATTTCGCTCGTAAATGAGTACATAAGCCATTTTGTCTTCAAGGTCGCTCATAATGAAAATGCAATCGCCATCGGCAAGAGCTTCAACCCTGGTTCCAACATCGCCGCTGGTGCCCGAAAGGTCATAAATCGGAACGGTTTTCGGTATTTCAATATTATATTCAATACCGTCACCGCGGTCGGATGTGTTAAGCTTTACGGGTTTACCCTCTTTTTGGTCGCCCACAACATAAGCGCGGGATGTTGTTATTCTATAACCCATCTCTTCCAGCGGAATAACATCAACAGCCACACCGCCCTCATCAAATTTAAGACCCATGGCGGTGTTCATATCTATTCTTGATACAATGGTCGAGCTTTTAACACGGCGGTTAACCGCACGGCCTTGTTGAGTAAGGTTGCTGAAAAGAATGTGGTAGGTGCCGTCATCCTTGCTCTTTTCACGAACGGCCTTATTTACCCTGCCGTCATTATAGATATAATCAAAACGATTTACATTCCAGAAAATATCACCGGAAGCCGAGCCGGAGGTTTCATCACTGCCGGCACGGTTAATAAGCGTCAGCGCGGTAGCAGTACCGGCGATGGCTACTATTAAAATACCTGCGATAATAAGTGTCCACTTATTGCGCAAAAACTTTAAAACATTTTGTTTCATAAATCTTTAAGCCCTTTCTCAGTACTGTTTATTTAACCGATTTTTTAAGGTTTTCAAGTTCAACTATAAACCTGTCAACTAACTTTTCGCCCGAACCCTTTGCCTGGCGGGCGGTATCAACCTCATAAGAACCGTAATCATAAGCGGCGGAATCGGGCAGATAGCCGTAGGTCTGACCCGCGTAACTGATTGAAACGGTTGTATCATAAGGCGAACGCTTTCTTATCTGAACACCGAGCTGGTTGAAAAGCTCGCCCGGAGTGAAGGTAAAGCCAAGGCCGCAAATAGTCATAACCGAAGCTTTAAATTCAACCTGTTCGCCAAGACTTGCGTTTTGGATGATGGAGCTTGCTTCATATTGAGAAACAAGACCCAAAGTGTAAGCATAACGCTTGGTGGCAGAAGAATCATTAGTCTTTTTCCAATAATCCTGAACAAGTATTGCCGCCGATTTCTTGCTGTCACGGTCGTGGTTTACATCAAACATAATGCTGAACCTTTTGCCGCCTACAAGTCCTGTCGGAACATTTTTAAGATTGCCGGCAAGCTTTACGGCATAGGGAGCAAGAGTGGAAGAATAGTTTACAAGGTCATCTATCGTTTCCTTGTTACCGGTAACATAGTTTTTCTCGGTATCGCTCATTCTGGTAGAGGGGTTAACATTGCCCGCATCACCCTGCAGGTACATACATTTTGTACCCTTCATTTCTTTTTCAACATATTCGCAAAGTTTTCCCGTCCAGTCGGAGCTCATAAGATACTGCTGCGCGTTGCCGGTTATTATGTTGTGGGCTCTGAAACTCATCCACATAATATCATCGGCATCCTCACGGTCAAATTTTATGATATGGAAGGTCTGGTCAATATCATCGGCGTGACCTAAATATGCCTTGCCGCTGTCTTCGGGCAAATCGGCATACCAAACATCCCAGTGGTTATCGCCGACAACGCGGTTATCGCCCTGACCATCGGTCGCAAAGTAATGACGAACAAAGTTATGGTCGGGAACCTGGGTATCGCCGTAAGCCATGGTTGCGGGCATACGGTCATTCATAGCATCAACCGCATTTGCAACAATTGTGTTTACAAAGAAAGGCACATAAGCCTGAATAACACTCATCTGTGACTGGTTAAGCGCGGGGCCTGAATGGGTATGCGAGCAGTTAAAGATAATGTTATCCTCCTTAACACCGCAAGCTTTTGATACGCCTTCAAAAATCTGGTCGGCAATATCGCCCCTTACCATGTTTATTATATCTATCTGCATAACGATAACGGTGTTATCCTTTTTATCGGAAATGGCGGTAGCCCTTGTATAAAGATTATCAAGGAAACCGGTGCAGATACGATAAGGTTCGTTACCATAGCCAGCAAGCGGTAGCGCGGGGTCATCCGGCATTATGCTTGCAATGGAATAACCAACGCGGAACTCTCCTTTATATTTATCTTTTTCAAGTTCACCGATAACAACACCCGATGTGTTTTTACTATCGGTATCCGCTTTATTGCCGCCGCAGGAAACAAGGGCAAGCATAAAGCAAAATGCCAAAATCAAAGATATTATTCTTTTCATAAACGATTTCCTTTCGAGATAACTTTACATTGTAATTATAATACAAATTTTCACCCTTGCAAATGAGAAATTTGTGGAAATTTGCACAAAACGCATATCTTGCAAAGTTTTAATAATAATTGATAAAAAATTCATTGCTTTTATGTATTATATATAAATATTATTCTTGATTTGTATATTTTCAATATTAAAAACCATCCGACAAATGGTCGGATGGTTTAATATTTATTTTCCGCTTCTCAGTTTATTTATTTTGTCTCGCAGATATGCCGCGTGCTCAAATTCAAGAATTTTAGCCGCCTGCTGCATTTCTCTTGTAAGCCTTGCTATCAGCTCTTCCCTCTCGGCTCTGCTCATTCGCTTGCCGCTCTTTTCAGAGGGTACCTTTTTGCCGATTTCGATAATATCGTGAACATCCTTTTTAACCGTTTTAGGTGTTATGCCGTGTTCCTTATTAAATCGGCTTTGAATGGCGCGGCGGCGTTCGGTCTCGCGAATGGCGTTTTCCATAGACCTTGTAACGCTGTCGGCATACATTATAACCTCGCCATCGGCATTTCTTGCCGCACGGCCGATGGTTTGAATAAGCGATGTTTCGCTTCTGAGGAAGCCTTCCTTGTCGGCATCAAGTATCGCCACAAGCGAAACCTCGGGTATATCAAGTCCCTCTCTTAAAAGGTTGATACCCACAAGCACATCGAATTCGCCAAGGCGCAAATCTCTAATAATCTCCATTCGCTCGATTGTGTCAATATCATAATGCATATATCTGACCTTTATCGAAAGATTTTCAAGATATTCGGTAAGGTCTTCCGCCATCTTTTTGGTAAGGGTTGTTACCAGCACGCGCTCACCCTTGGCGCTTCTCATATTTATTTCCGAAACAAGGTCATCTATCTGCCCTTCGGACGGTTTAACGGTGACTGCCGGATCTAAAAGCCCGGTGGGTCTTATAACCTGTTCCACTATCTGAGCCGCCTTTTCCTTTTCAAAATCACCGGGGGTGGCGGAAACAAATATGGCTTGATTTATATGATTATAGAATTCATCAAAATTAAGCGGCCTGTTATCAAAAGCCGAAGGCAGGCGAAAGCCGTATTCAACAAGGTTTTCTTTTCTCCCCCTGTCGCCGCCGTACATACCCCTGACCTGAGGCAATGTCACATGCGACTCATCCACAAAAAGCAGAAAATCATCGGGGAAATAATCAAGCAAGGTGGACGGCGTGCTGCCGGGTTTTCTGCGCGAGAGCACGCGCGAATAGTTTTCAATCCCCTTGCAGGTGCCGATTTCCCTTAACATTTCAACATCGTATTCCGTGCGCTGGCGAATGCGCTGGGCTTCGATAAGCTTGCCGTTTTCTTTGAAGAATTTAACCCTTTCTTCCATCTCGTTTAAAAGGTCTTCGGTGGCTTCCATCATTCTGTCGCCCGGCACAATATAGTGCGAAGCGGGGTAAATAGCGGTGTGTTTTAAGGTCTGCTTTACTTCACCTGTAAGCGGGTTTATTTCACTTATTCTATCTATTTCATCGCCGAAAAATTCTATTCTTATCGCGTTTTCGTGAGAATATGCGGGAAAAATCTCCACCGTGTCACCGCGAACGCGAAACTTGTTTCTGACAAAGTTTATATCGTTTCTTTCATACTGCAAATCGACCAGTTTTCTTATAAGCTCATCGCGGCTTTTTTCGTTTCCTACACGAAGGGAGATAACCATATTTCGGTAGTCAATCGGGTCGCCGAGCGAATATATGCAGGAAACCGAAGCCACGATTATAACATCCCGCCGCTCCGAAAGCGCACAGGTGGCGCTATGGCGCAGCTTGTCTATTTCATCGTTTATGGCAGAGTCTTTTTCTATATATGTGTCACTGCCGGGGATATAGGCTTCCGGCTGGTAGTAATCATAGTAGGATACAAAATACTCAACCGCGTTTTCGGGGAAAAACTCGCGAAACTCGGTGCAAAGCTGCGCGGCAAGGGTTTTGTTGTGGGCAAGCACCAATGTCGGGCGGTTTACACGCTCGATAATATTAGCCATAGTAAAGGTTTTACCCGAACCCGTAACGCCTAAGAGCACCTGCTCTTTCAGGCCTTTTTCAAGTCCTTCTACCAGTTTATCAATAGCCTCCGGCTGGTCGCCCGACGGCTTGTAATTTGAATGCAGAATAAACCTGTCCGCCACAACTTCACTTCCTTT
>CAMPCO010000055.1 GCA_946646305.1 uncultured Clostridia bacterium
TTAATCTAAGCCTTTTCCGCAGCAGCGCTTATATTTTTTACCGCTTCCGCAGGGGCAAGGGGCGTTTTTGGAAACAACACCCTTTCCGCGAACGGTTGCCGCCTTTTCGCCTGTGGAGGTTTCCTCGGCTACCTTTTCGCGCTTGACCTGACTGTCATCCCTTACCTGTACGGTAAGCACAAGCTTTGAGGTTTGCTCTCTTATGGCATTGGTCATAGCGGTGAACATATCATAGCTTTCGTTGCGGTATTCAACCACGGGGTCGTGCTGACCGTAAGCCCTTAGGTGGATACCGTTTTTGAGTTGATCCATCGCATCGATATGATCCATCCAGTTGGTATCAACAGAGCGAAGCAACATCACGCGCTCAATCTCGCGCATAAGCTTATCGCCGAACTTTTCTTCTCTTTCCGCATATTTTTTGCGGGCTTTTTCTTTTAAGAAATCGGCAACATCGCCCTTTTCAATATCACCGAGTTGTTGTGTTGTGTAATGCAGGTCATTTTCATCGGTTATCCAGCCGAGGAAATATTCTCTAAGACCTTTAAGATCCCAGTTATCGTGGATGGCATCATCGGCAAGGTAAAGATTTACATAAGCATCAATAGTGTCATCTATCATTTTAAGCACGGTGCCCTTTAAATCTTCGCCGTCAAGCACGCGGTTGCGCTGACTGTAAATCAGCTCGCGCTGGCGGTTCATAACATCATCATATTGCAGGGTTTGCTTACGGTATGCAAAGTTTACGCCCTCTTTCTTCTTTTGGGCGTTTTCTATTGTTTTTGAAAGCATACCGCTTTCAAGCGGCATATTTTCATCCACGCGCAAGGTTCCCATAATGGCGGAAATTCTCTCGCCGCCGTAAAGGCGCATAAGCTCATCTTCAAGCGAGATATAAAACTTGGTATCGCCGGGGTCGCCCTGACGACCGGCACGGCCGCGCAGCTGGTTATCAATTCGCCTTGACTCGTGGCGCTCGGTACCGATTATCGCAAGACCGCCGAGAGTTCTTACAAGGTCGGCTTCGGGCTCTATTTCCGCTTTGAATTTATCATAAAGAGCGCGGTATTTTTCGCGCGCCGAAATAATATCTTTATCATCGGTTTCGGCAAAGCCTGTGGCTTCGGCTATTATCTCATCCGACATACCCTCTGCCTTTAAAGCGGCTTTTGCAAGATACTCGGCATTACCGCCAAGCATAATATCGGTTCCGCGGCCCGCCATATTGGTGGCTATGGTAACGGCGCCCGGCTTGCCCGCCTGGGCTATGATTTCCGCTTCTTTTTCGTGGTGCTTGGCATTTAAAACATTATGCTTTATGCCTCTTCTTTTAAGCATTGCGGAAAGCAGTTCCGATTTTTCTATTGTAACAGTGCCTACAAGTACCGGCTGGCCTTTTTCGTGCTTTTCGATTATGCGGTCGATAACCGCTTCAAATTTTGCGCGCTCGGTCTTATAAATGGCATCGTTTTCATCAATTCTGATAAGCGGGCGGTTGGTGGGTATTTCGATAACATCCAGCTTGTATATCTCCTGGAACTCGCCCTCTTCGGTCATGGCGGTACCTGTCATACCCGAAAGCTTTGAATAAAGGCGGAAGAAGTTCTGGAAGGTGATGTTTGCAAGGGTTTTTGACTCGCTTGCTATCTTAACCCCCTCTTTTGCTTCAATAGCCTGGTGAAGCCCCTCATTATAGCGCCTGCCTTCCATAAGGCGGCCGGTAAATTCATCAACAATGATAACCTGCCCGTCTTTTACAACATAGTCAACATCGCGGTTCATAACACCGTGGGCGCGGATGGCTTGGTTTATGTGGTGGGCAATCTCTATATTTTCACTATCGTTAAGGTTTTCGATATTAAAGAATTTTTCCGCTTTTTTAACACCCGAAGGGGTAAGGGTTGCGGTTTTTGCCTTTTCGTCAACAACATAGTCGCCGTCATAATTTGTATCATCATCGGTGGCTTTATCATCCATTTCGGCAACCTTTATCATTTTAAGGGACAAAGCAAAGCGGTTTGCGCTTACATATAAATCGGAAGATTTAGAGCCCTGACCCGAAATGATAAGAGGGGTGCGCGCTTCATCGATAAGTATGGAGTCAACCTCATCGACAATGGCAAAGTTATGTCCGCGCTGAACGCGATTTTCCTTATAAAGCACCATATTATCTCTAAGATAATCAAAGCCGAGTTCGTTGTTGGTGCAGTAGGTTATATCCGCGGCATAAGCCTTTCTTTTTTCATCGGAGTCCATTCCGTGGATGATAAGCCCCACGGTAAGCCCCAAAAAGCGGTAAATTTTGCCCATCCATTCGCTGTCGCGCTTGGCAAGGTAATCGTTTACCGTAACAATATGGACGCCCTTGCCCGAAAGGGCGTTAAGGTATGCCGGAAGTGTTGCAACAAGGGTTTTACCTTCACCCGTTTTCATTTCGCTTATTCTGCCCTGGTGCAAAACTATGCCGCCTATTATCTGAACGGGGAAGTGGCGCATACCGAGCACACGACTGCTCGCTTCGCGGCAGGTGGCAAAGGCTTCGGGCAAAATATCATCAAGGGTTTCGCCCTTTGCAAGCCTTTCTTTAAATTCGTTTGTTTTGGCGGAAAGCTCACTATCGGAAAGGGCTTTGTATTCTTCTTCGAGCGCCAAAACCTTATTGCATATCGGCTCAATTCTTTTGAGCTCGCGCTCGCTGTAACTGCCGAATATTTTTTTAATTAGTCCCATTTTTATACCTCGTTTTATAAGAGTTAGTTTTTAAGTTTTAATACTTTACCGTTTTTTTCAATTCCGCTTGTATAGGTAACGCGGTAATCTTTATCAATAAATATCGCTTCCACACCGCTTAGCGACTCTATAAATTCCGTAGCGCCTTTTAGTCCTTTTAAAACGCATATTGTGGAAAGGGCGTCCGCAGTGGCGGAATTATCGCATATAACCGAGGCCGATAAAAGGTCGCTTTCCGCCGGGTAGCCGGTGGCGGGGTCGATTATATGATGATAAAGCTTGCCGTCCTTTTTAAAATAGCGCTGGTAAACGCCGGAGGTTGAAACAGATTTGTTTTTAAGGGATAAAACCGCCGCCGTTTCATTTTCTTTAAAAGGTGTGGCTATGCCGATATTATATTCCTTTTCGCCGAAAACATAAACATTTCCGCCGAGATTTATAATACCGCCCGCGGCGCCGTTTTCTTTAAGGTAGGATAGCACCTTATCGGTGATATACCCCTTTGCGATGCCGCCAAGGTCAATCTTTGTGCCGTTTAGGGAAACATCGTTTCCGTCTATTACAATGCTTCCGTAATCGACCGAGCTGAGCGCTTCGGCAATTTCATTTCTTGTCGGAACAATCTCGTTTTTAAAGTTCCAGATAAGGCTCAGCGGATAAACCGTTATATCAAAACTGCCGCCCGACATACTGCAAAAGCCGAGGCTTTGCCGCAAAAGGTTAGCCGTTTCATCACTTACCTTACCCCCGCCGTTTTGATTAAGCTTTGATATTTCGCTGTCTTTATTGTGGGCGTTTAAGGTTTTATCGTATTCCTCGCAAAGCGCAAAAGCCCCCGAAAGAGTTTCATCACTGCATTCGGCGGTTATTGTAACCACGGTATCAAGCAAAAATCTCGTGTCGGTCGTGCTACTCTCGCAACCGCAAGCGGCGGCGAGCAACAGGCACAGGGTAAAGACTGTATATTTTTTCATAAACTATATTATACATCCTCTTCACTTTTTTGTAAAGATATGTTAAAATAATATATCAATATATATTTTTGAAGAAAAAGGGTGAAACACCGTGAAATGGCGCGACTTTTATATAATAGCGGCGGCGCTTCTCATAGCGGCGGTGTTTTTATGCCTTTTCCCCGGAAGCGGCGGCAAGACAGTAACCGTAAAGCAAAACAACGAAACGGTTTACACGGGCAGCCTTTACACCGATAAAGAGGTAAAACTTGACGGCAACACCCTTGTAATAAAAGACGGCGTTTGTTTTATGAAAAGCGCCGAATGTAAAAATAAAGTTTGTGTTCACACGGGTAAAATTTCCAAAAAGGGAGAAAGTATTATATGTCTGCCAAACAGGATAATAGCCCAAATAGAATAGATACAAAAAGGCTTACCTTATATGCCCTTTTAGTTGCGGCGGCAATGGTTTTTTCTTATATCGAAAGCCTCGTTCCCCTATTCTTTATAGCGCCCGGCGTAAAGATAGGTCTTGCAAACGCGGTGTCGCTTCTCTTGGCGGCAAAGGGCAGGTATAAAGGGGCTTTTGCCGTAAACATATCAAGAATACTTTTATCGGCGCTTCTTTTCGGCTCGGCGGTGTCGCTTGTGTTTTCTTTGTCAGGCGGAATAGTATCGCTTATAGTCACCGTTTTGCTTCATAAAACAAAGCTTTTCGGCATTGTCGGAATAAGCATAGCGGGGGCGGTCACGCATAACTTGGTGCAGCTTGCCGCGGCGGTATTGTTTTTCGGCGGCGGTGTGCTTTATTATGCGCCTGTTTTGGTGGTGTCGGGAATAGTTTGCGGGTTGGCGCTCGGCACACTCGATTTTGTAATAATTAAAAAAATAAAGACAAATCTTTGATTTTGGTATATAATGTAATTTGTTATATGATAAATCTCAATAAGGGAGACAGATTATGTGCGGCTTTGTAGGCTTTACAAACTATATAAATGATGATGGCTCGGTGCTTGAAAAGATGAAAAACCGTATCATCCATCGCGGACCCGACTCCGAGGGCTCTTATATCGATGATAAGGTTTGCCTCGGCTTTCGCAGGCTGAGTATTATCGGGCTTGAAGACGGCGACCAGCCTATGTTCAATGAAGACGGAAGCCTTGTGCTTGTCTTTAACGGCGAAATATATAACTTTAAAGATTTAAAGGAAGAGCTTATCCAAAAAGGACATACCTTTAAAAGCCATGCCGACAGTGAGGTTTTGCTTCACGGTTATGAGCAGTGGGGAACCGAGATTATGGGTAAACTTCGCGGTATGTTCGCCTTTGTTATATATGATAAGGAAAAGGATATCTTTTTCGGCGCCCGCGATATGTTCGGCATAAAGCCTTTTTATTACACATTTACCGAAAACAGTTTCCTTTTCGGCTCGGAAATAAAATCTTTTCTCGATCATCCCGAGTTTAAAAAAGAACTAAACGAAGAAGCGCTTGCGCATTATCTTTCTTTCCAGTATTCCCCGACAGAGGAAACCTTTTTTAAGGGTGTTTACAAGCTTCCGCCCGCGCATTATTTTATAGTTCGCGGCAACGAAATGGAGCGCGTGCGCTACTTTAAACCGAATTTTTCCACCGTTCCCGGTGTGCTCGGATTTTACAGCGATAAGGTGGACGCGGCGGTTCGCGAATCGGTAAAAGCGCATAAAATCGCCGATGTTGAGGTTGGCTCTTTCCTTTCAAGCGGTATCGATTCAAGTTATATCGCCGAAGCGGCACAGGTTGATAAAACCTTTACCGTAGGCTTTGAAAGCCACGATGGCGACCGCTATAATGAAATACATTTTGCAAAAGACTTTGCCGATGTTATAGGGGTTGAAAATATATCAAAGGTTATAACCCCCGAAGAATATTGGAGCACATTCCCGAAAATTCAGTATCATATGGATGAGCCGCTTGCCGACCCCGCCGCCATTGCCCTTTATTTTGTAAGCGAACTCGCTTCTCGGTATGTAAAGGTTGTTATGTCGGGCGAGGGCGCGGATGAACTTTTCGGCGGTTACAGAATTTATCAAGAGCCTATCACCACCACCTTTTATGATAGATTGCCTTTCGGCTTTCGCCGTTTTGTTTCGCGCGTTTGCTCATATCTGCCGCATATCCACGGTATAAATTATCTCATCCGCCGCGGACAAACAATAGAAGAGCGCTTTATCGGCAATGCTAATATTTTTTCCAAAAAAGAGCGCGATGGTATTTTAAAGAGCGATATTTCAAAAGACGCCTGCAAACCGCAGGTGCTTTGCGAAAAGTTTTACAGAGAGGTTAAGGATAAAGATACCATCACCAAAATGCAGTATCTTGATATAAATATGTGGCTTATGGGCGATATTCTGCTTAAAGCCGATAAAACAAGTATGGCAAACTCGCTGGAGCTGAGGGTTCCGTTCCTTGATAAAAAGGTTATGGAGCTTGCCGAGCAAATTCCGCTTGATTGCAGGGTAAACCGCAAAACCACAAAGATAGCCTTGCGCAAAGCCGCGGAAAAAACACTGCCGAAGGTTACCGCTACAAAGGATAAGCTCGGTTTTCCCGTGCCTATCAGAGAGTGGCTTAAAGAGGATGGATATTATAACACCGTAAAACAGGCGTTTTTATCCCCTGCGGCAGAAAAGTATTTCGATACGGCAAAGCTTGTAAAAATGCTTGATAAACATCGCCGCGGTAAAGAGGATTTAAGCCGCAAGATCTGGACGGTTTATACCTTCCTTGTATGGTACGGCGAATATTTTGAGGAAAAAGCCAATGTATAGTGAAATTTCCGCAGTTTATGATACCTTGATGGCGGATGCCGATTATGATAACCGCTTTAAGATAATAGAAAACCTCTTTTTAAAATATGACCGCAAGCCGAAACTGCTTTTGGATGTCGCCTGCGGAACGGGTGAGTTTTCCCGCCGTTTTGCAAAAAGCGGCGCTTCGGTTATAGGCGTTGATATAAGCGATGAAATGCTGAGCGAGGCTATGCAAAAATCATCGGGCGAGGATGTTTTGTACCTCTGCCAGGATATGAAAAGCCTTGACCTTTACGGCACTGTGGACGGCGCTGTTTGTTGCCTTGACAGTTTTAATCACCTTGAAAGCTATAAAGATTTTTGTCAGGCGCTTAAAAGCATTTCCTTGTTTCTCGAAAGAGAAAGATTGCTTATTTTTGATTTAAATACACCATATAAGCATAAAAAGGTGCTCGGCGATAATATCTTTATAAAGCAGGGCAAAAATGTTTACTGCGTTTGGCAGAATGAATATGAGCGAAAACACAGCCGCGTAAATATAACCCTTGACCTGTTTATAAATAAAGGTGAGCTATACGAAAGGCGGCAGGAAAACTTTTCGGAGATAGCCTTCGGCAAAGCCCAGGTGAAAGCCGCGCTTGCCCGCGCAGGTTTCAGAATTGTCGATATGCTTGATGAAAACGGAAACGATGCGCCGACAGGTAAATCGGAGCGCATTATATTTGTGGCGAGAAAGGTAAAATAATACTATATATTGTTATAGAATTACCTTTAAAAAAAAGAGTTAAAAAAACATAAAAAAATAACTTGACAATAGGTTTTCCTTGTGATAATATATTGATTGTCGCCGGTGAGTTTTATGGCAAAGCCAGCGCTTTTGTGGGAGCATAGCTCAGCTGGGAGAGCATCTGCCTTACAAGCAGAGGGTCATAGGTTCGAGCCCTATTGTTCCCACCATCCGGCCTGGTAGTTCAGCTGGTTAGAACGCTAGCCTGTCACGCTAGAGGTCGTGGGTTCGATCCCCATCCAGGTCGCCAATTTGCCTCTGTAGCTCAGTCGGTAGAGCAGAGGACTGAAAATCCTCGTGTCGTTGGTTCGATTCCGACCGGAGGCACCAAATATGCGGATTTAGCTCATCTGGTAGAGCGCCACCTTGCCAAGGTGGAGGTAGCGAG
>CAMPCO010000056.1 GCA_946646305.1 uncultured Clostridia bacterium
CAAAGATACTCCTCCAATTTATAATTCTTTATGCATTATATCATTTTATATATAATATTGCAAGGAAAACAGAGAATAATAGAACTATAAGTTTAAATATCAGAGGTAATTTATGTTAGCGATTTTAATCAGAACTGTTATTCTTTATTTTGTTATTACCGTGGCGATCAGGCTTATGGGCAAGCGGCAAATCGGCGATATGCAGCCGAATGAACTTGTTATAACACTGCTTATATCTGAAATTGCCGCCATTCCGCTTCAGGATACAAAGCAACCGATTATAAACGGAATAACCGCCATTTCCGTTTTGATAGCCGCGGAAATATTAGTATCAACCCTGGCTCTTAAATCAAACACTTTAAGAAGGCTTTTAAGCGGCAGGGCGGTTGTTTTGATAAAAGACGGCGAAATCGACCAAAAAGCAATGAAGAGGGTTAGAGTTACAACAGATGATTTGCTTGAAATGCTGAGAGGAAAAGATGTTTTTGATATAAGCGAGGTTTCTTTTGCCATACTTGAAGTAAACGGAGAACTAAATGTTTTTCTAAAAGATGAATATAAAACAGTGACAAAAAAAGATATGGGAATAGCCGCAACTGAAGATCAGGTTTTTCTGCCGATAATTATAGATAAAAAAACAGTGGAAGACTTTTATGATTATTTATGCCTTGATAAAGAAAAAATAAACACACTTTTAAAAGACAATAAGATAACAAAAGACAAAACTTTTCTTTTGCTTGCAGACAAATCGGGAAATCTGACCGCGGTTAATCGGGAGAAATGATATGAAAAGGGTTTTAATTGCAATTATAATTATAGGACTGATAATATCTCTGGGGCTTTATGAAAAAGCGCGGGTTTTTGATATGTGTGAAAAGTTTGAAAGCGATATTGAAAACTGCTATACACTTTATAAAACCGACAACAAAAAATGCGCCGCGCGGTGCGAGGAACTGAAAACCGGCTGGACCGGCGAGCTAAACCGGGCAACACTTTTTATAAACCACGAGTTTACGGATGAATTGTCGGGCGCTTTGGCGGTGATGCCCGTTTATGCAAATGAAAAAAACGACAGTGATTTTTATGCCGCAGGCGAACGAATTAAACAACTGCTTAAAAGCTTAAAGCACGACCAAAAAATAACCGCCGATAGTTTTTACTAAACAAAAAAGATGCGTTCTCTTTCTGAACGCATCTTTTTTTATTTCAGTTTTTCTTTTATATATTCTATTTGCATTTCGACCGAGTTGCCGCCTGTACCGCCAAAGCTTTTTCTTTTGTTAACACAGGTTTCAATACTTAGCGCCGGATAAACATCCTCTGATATTTTTTCACTGTGTTTTTTATATTTTTCTATCGGAAAATCTTCAAGACTGCAGTTTTCCTTTATACATTCGGCCACGATTTCTCCCGATATTTTATAGGCATCCCTGAAAGGTATTCCCTTACCGACAAGATAATCGGCAAGGTCGGTTGCATTTAAAAAGCCTTTTTTGGCGGCGGAAAGCATTTTTTCTTTGTTTGCGGTCATACTGCTTATCATACCTGCAAAGACCTGTAAACAAGCCTTCACGGTATCAGAAGAGTCAAATACACTTTCCTTATCCTCCTGCATATCTTTATTATAAGCAAGCGGCAGACCTTTGAGGGTTGTGAGCAAAGAGATAAGATCGCCATATACCCTGCCGGTTTTGCCGCGCACAAGCTCCGCCATATCGGGGTTTCTTTTTTGCGGCATTATGGATGAACCGGTTGTGTAGTCGCTTGAAAGTTTAACATAGCCGAATTCCGCGCTTGACCAAAGTATTATCTCTTCCGAAAAGCGGGAAAGATGGGTCATAATAATCGCATTGCAAGAGATTAGTTCCACCGCAAAATCACGGTCGGAAACGCCGTCTATCGAGTTGCGGCAAACATCCGAAAAGCCTAATTTTTCCGCTTCAAAAAATCTATCGGTATTATATGTTGTGCCTGCCAGAGCGCAAGAGCCTATGGGAGATACATCCATTCTTTTTTTGCAGTCACTAAGTCTTTCCACATCTCGCATCAGCATAAAAGCATAAGCCATAAGGTGATGACCGAATGTAATAGGCTGCGCCCTTTGAAGATGGGTGTAGCCGGGGCAAACGGTGTTTTTATATTCTTCCGCCTTTTCACATATAGCGCCTATCAGTTCCTTTAAAAGCGCAATTTCGGCATCGCATTCGCCCTTTAAGTATAATCTTAAATCAAGGGCGACCTGGTCGTTTCTCGAGCGGGCGGTATGAAGTTTTTTGCCCGTTTCCCCTATTCTGCCGGTGAGCAGTTCTTCAACAAAGGTATGAATATCCTCGGCGGTCTCATCAATTTTTATATTGCCCGATTTAATATCATCAAGAATGCAGGCAAGCCCGCTGTTTATTAAAGCAAATTCATCTTCTGTTAAATATTTGCATTTGCAAAGCATTGCGGCATGGGCAATACTGCCCTTTATATCTTCTTCATAAAGTCGGCTGTCAAAGCCTATTGAAGAGTTAAACTCTTCTGCAAGTTTGTTGATTTTGCCGCTTTCAAGCCCTGCCCATAGTTTTGCCATTTGAAATTCTACTCCTTAAAAGAGGTTTATTTTGCCTTTTTATCCACCATGGCTTTAACCTTATCGGGAAGACCGAACAGATTTATAAAGCCTGTGGCATCGGTTTGGTCATAATCGCTTTCGCCAAAGGTTGCAATCTCTTCACTGTAAAGTGAATAATCGCTCCAAACACCGGCTTTGATTATATTGCCTTTATATAGTTTTAGTTTAACCTTGCCCGTTACCGTTTCCTGGGTTTTATCAACAAATGCGGAAAGCGCTTCGCGCAAGGGTGAGAACCATTTTCCGTTGTAAACAAGTTCGGCAAAGGTGATGGAAAGTCTTTGTTTCTCGTGCATAGTGTCCTTATCAAGGCAGAGGCTTTCAAGAGCTTCGTGCGCTTTATAAAGGATGGTGCCGCCGGGTGTTTCATAAACGCCGCGGCATTTCATACCGACAAGCCTGTTTTCAACAATATCTATTATTCCGATACCGTTTTTGCCACCCAGTTCATTCAGCTTCAAAATAATATTTTTTGCCGACATTTTTTCATCGTTTAGCGCTACCGGTATTCCTTTTTCAAAATCTATTGTTACATAGGTAGGCTTATCGGGCGCATCTATCGGGGAAACACCCATTTCAAGAAAGCCCTTCTTTTCATAGGTAGGCTCATTGCCGGTATCTTCAAGATCAAGCCCCTCGTGAGATAAATGCCAAAGGTTTTTATCCTTCGAATAATTTGTTTCTCTGCTGATTTTAAGAGGGATGTTATGCGCTTCGGCATACTCTATTTCCTCTTCACGAGATTTTATATCCCATTCCCTCCAGGGGGCGATTATCGGCATTTCGGGTGCAAAATGCTTAATCGCAATCTCAAAACGCACCTGGTCATTGCCCTTGCCGGTGCAACCGTGACAAATGGCATCGGCATTTTCTTTGATTGCTATATCAACAAGTCCCTTTGCTATACAGGGTCTTGCGTGGCTTGTGCCTAAAAGATAATCTTCATAAACCGCGCCGGCTTTCATGGTGGGAATTATATAATCATCAACATAAGTGTCGGTAAGGTCTAAAACATAAAGCTTTGAAGCGCCTGTTTTTATGGCTTTTTCTTCAAGGCCTTCAAGTTCATCCGCCTGACCGACATTGCCCGATACGGCAATTATCTCGGGGTTATTATAGTTTTCTTTAAGCCAGGGAATTATGATTGATGTATCAAGACCGCCCGAATAGGCAAGAACTATTTTTTTATATTCTGCTTTGCTCATTTTATAAATCTCCTAATATGTAATTTTGATATATATTTTATACTAAATATGCAGAAAAGTCAACCGCATTCTGCATTTTTATTCATATTTTATAATTTTTATGCATTTTCATTGCATATTTTAAACTTTTAACCAAAATTATTCACTTGCATAGTATGTAATGAAGGTCAGCATGCGAAAGCATGCCGCTTTAAATTATATTTGGAGGCTATAATTATGGCAGATACAAAGAACAGTTACCAAAACGGTAGCAGTTTTAAAGAGGCCGTTTGCATAGATGCGGGCAGAGTTTATGACTCTTGTTGTGACAGAGATTGCCTGGAAGATTTGCGCTGCTATTTCACCGCGGAAGCACAAGCGCAAATAGACAATGCAATCAGCGTAAGACTCAAATCCGCACAGGTGCTTACAACGGCCATTGATGTTCAACCGGTAAGTTTTAACAGAGGATACTATTCCTGCGACCTTACCTTCTTCTTTATGCTTGATTTTGATGTTTACACCGCTCCGCGCACCTGCCCCACTCAGGTAAACGGTGTTTGCTGTTTTAACAAAAAGGTTATACTTTTCGGCAGTGACGGAAATGTAAAGGTATTTTCAAGCACTATGGGCGATGAAAGCGAAACCTGCGATTTAACGGTCAGCACAAGCTCGAATATGCCGAAATGCGTTGTTCAATGCGTTGACCCGGTATGCCTTACCTCGCGCCTCGGGCAGGTAAGAGATATAAACGAAGGCAGCTGCATCCCCGCGGCTATAAACGAATATGTTGGCGGCGATTTGGTAATCGATGCGCCCGAAGGCACACCTACCGTTTATGTAACGCTGGGGCTTTTCACCATTGTTCAGCTTATCAGAAATGTTCAGATGTTAATACCCGTTTATGATTTCTGCATTCCCGAAAAGCAATGCGATGATACGGCGGACCAACCCTGCGATGTTTTCCGCAGAATTAAATTCCCGACCGATGATTTTTTCCCGCCGAGACCCGTTGATGTTACCGAAGAAGAACGATAATTTAACAATATATACCTGTTGAAGGATAAACGGCCGAATGATATTATTTTAATATACTAAAGTGAAAGCGCGGACAGAATATGAAAAGTTTTAACATTGGCGAAAACAAAATCAAAATCTGCCTGACATCGGATGAAATCGAAGTGATGTTCGGGTCTTATGATATGATAGATTACGACAGTCCGCGTTCACGCGCAATAATCGACTCGCTTATATGCAGTGCCATGCCTAAAAGCAGCGGCGACCAAGGTTGCGACAAGGTGCTCATAGAGGTGCTCCCCGAGAGAGACGGCTGCTCGATACAGGTTACAAGAATTTATGATAAAGGAATAGGTTTGCAAAAAAACATACGCAAACAAGAATACATACTGCTTTTTTCAAGCAGCGAGGACTTGATAGATTTTATCGGCAGTTTAAAGCCATTAGAGGTTTCACTGATAACAAGCAGTGAACTATATCGCATAAAGAGCAGTTTTGCCCTTTATTTATGCACAGATAAAAACTACTCGTTTTTAAAAAGTGCCTGCGAATACGGCAAGGTTTTTAATAAATTAAGCCCTATGGGCAGTATTATTTCAGAGCACGGAAAACTACTGTTCAATGAGGCGGCGGAAAAACTATATAAAGCATTTATAAAAAGCAACAAAACACCTTGATAAATTCAAGGTGTTTCTTTTATAAGATATTCACTTATATTTTTAAAGACCTCAGCCGGGGATGTTTCATATTCTCCGTCTGACATAACTATAACCGTATAAATCGGGTTATCTGCCGGGAAAAAACCGCAAAACCAACTGTTTGTTATCTCTTTGCCGGTATCATCATATCTGCCGGTTTGGGCGGTGGCGGTTTTGCCGGCGGATTTAAAATGCTCGCTTCCTGCCGCCGTTCCCGTTCCGTCTTCCACTACCTTTATAAGCGCTTTTTTTATAATTTCCGCCGTGTTTTCTGATATGGGCTTGGTCGCCCTTTCGGTTTTATAATTAAAGGCTTCGCCGTTTATTGTTGTCTTTTCCACCACACTCGGCAAAAAGTATTCACCGCCGTTTGCAATGGCGCTGTAAAGGCAGAGCATATTAACGGGGCTTAGCATTATATCCCCCTGCCCTATTGCATAGTTTGCCTTTTCCGATTTGCTTTCTATACTTTTAGGTAATGGCAAGTTACCCGCCGCGGAATAGAGGTTTTCGGCAAGTTTTATTTTAAAGCCCAAAGAAAAATACTCCGCCGCCTTATACATATTTTCACTGCTCATTTTATCCGATAGCTCATAAAAATAGCAGTTGCAGGAATTTTTAATGGCGTCACTTAAAGTTTGAAGCCCGTGGCCTGAAAGATTGTGGCAGTTAAACCTTCGGTTTTCTATTTCGGTATAACCTTTGCAATCGGTGGTAAAATCTTTAAGACCTGTATCTATCGCCATTGCGGCGATGCAGGGCTTAAACGCCGAGCCTACATTAAAGGCGGCAAGGGCTTTATTTATAAAAGGAGAATTTTCGGCATTAAGGCTTGCGGCAACATCGGCGGGTGAAAAATCGGGCAGGGATACCATGGCTCTTATTTTATTTGTTTTGCATTCCGCTATTACCACCGCGCCGCTTTTAAGCCCCCGGGATAATTCTTCCGCCTTTTTTTGAATATTTATATCAAGGGTTAAAAAAACCGAATTGCCAAGGCTTTCCGTTCCGCCCGAAAATTGCGGCGCGGCGCCTAACAGGATATCGCCTTTCCCGTTTATTTGAAATTCTGCTGAAAGATTTTCCCTGCTTGATAGTAAACTGTCATATGCCTGCTCTATTCCGTCCGCGCCGTGACCATTACTATCAAGATACCCGATAAGATGATGAGCCACCGTGTTTTCGGTGACCCTTACGGGTACATTTATACAGGTTATTCCATCACATTCCACAGGCTCTTTAAGTGCGCATACTGCGGGTTTTCCGCTATTTAATAGTTTTAACACCCGCTCGGCTTCTTCCCCGTCTAAAACACCTTTAATGGTGGTTATAGCCTGTTTTGTGGGGTTTATTGCCGCTATTGTTTGCATTTTGGAATTGGTTATGGCTACACCGTTTTTATCTACAATGCTCCCCCTTACCGCCAAGACGGGAATGCTCAGTGTGGTCTGCTCACGGGCTTTTTTATCATAGTCTTTTAAATCAATCGATAATATTCTCAAGGCACAAAACAAGAATAGCAGTAAAACCACAAAAAAGCAGACTGCCAGTCTTAGTTCCATTCTTTTTTTAGTCTTTTCTATTTTAATCACCGATATTATTTTTGGCTTTAAAACAATTTATATACAAAAAGCAGTCGATACATTTTGTATCGACTGCTTTTTTGTTTAATTATACTGCAAAGTCATCAAAATCGAA
>CAMPCO010000057.1 GCA_946646305.1 uncultured Clostridia bacterium
ATTATTTACCGAACGCGGCGGTAAGCTGGCTTATGATACCGCTTACAAAAAGCACCAGAATTATCACAGGCAGAACATATTTAAGGAAAAATCTAAACGATTTATGAAGCTTTATGCCCTTGCCTTCGTTTGTTTCTTTAAGGAACTTATCAAAGCCCCAACCAAACTTGGTGGTGCAGAACAAAACATAGATAAGCGCACCAACCGGCAACAGAATATAACTAACAATGAAGTCTTCCGAATCAAGAATATCAAACTTGCCGATGGGGTGAATATGCTTCCAGATATTATAACCGAACAGGCAGGGAAGACTTGCAATAAGCATTGCAATTCCGTTTACAACGGTTGCTTTTACGCGCGACCATTTCCAGTTATCCATAGCGCTTGAAATAAGGTTTTCAAAAACAGCGGTTACGGTTGAAAATGCCGCAAAACTCATAAACAAGAAGAATAGCGTGCCCCAAACTCTGCCAAGCGGCATATTAAGGAAGATTTTAGGCAGTGTCATAAAAATAAGAGAAGGGCCTGCGGTGGCATCTGTTCCCAAATTGCCAAAAGCCGAAACGGCAGGGAAGATGATAAGACCGCTCATAAGCGCTACAAAGGTATCAAGCGCGGTAATGCGAACGGCTTCACCTGTGAGGGAGTGGTCCTTGTTCATATAACTGCCGAATATTTCCATAGAGCCGATACCAAGGCTTAATGTGAAGAATGCCTGGCTCATAGCGCCGCTTATAACATTCCACCAACCGATTTTATTGACATTGTCTATATTCGGAACAAGATAATATTTAAGACCTTCGCCGCCGCCTTTAAGAGTTATGCTGTGAATTGCAAGAACCACAATTAAAATAAGCAGGCAAATCATCATAACCTTGGTTATTCTTTCAACGCCCTTTTTAAGACCGATGCCGCAAACCAAAAAACCGAGCACTACGGTGATTACCATAAATATAAGCATTTCGGTGGGGTTGCCGAGCATATTTACAAATAAACTATCGGATGTTTCGGTTGTAACAGTATCAAAAACACCGATGGCAAATTTATAGCAGTAGTTAAGCAGCCAACCTGCAACGGTGGTGTAATACATCATAAGCATAAAACAACCCGCAACACTCACCCAGCCGTGAAGATGCCATTTGCTTTTTTCAGGCTCTAACTCTTTATAGGCTTCAACAATACTTTTTTTGCTCGCTCTGCCCATGGCAAGCTCCATAGTAAGAACGGGAATGCCCAAAATAGCAAGGAATAACAGGTATATAAGTACAAATATACCGCCGCCGTTTTGCGCCGCCATATAAGGGAATTTCCAAACGTTACCGAGTCCTATGGCACAACCCGCGCTTACAAGCAAAAAGCCGAGCCTTGATTTAAAACTTTCTCTCTCCATAATTCATCTCCTCTAAAAAATATATTACTATAATAAACTAAAAATTATATTTGGTCAATCAAAAATTGATTAACACTCTAAAAAAATCATACATAAAATAAAGCAGAAAGCAAAATAAAATGATTAAAAAAATAAACTCTGGGCAAACATAATAACAAGAAACATAACGGAGTGTGAAAAAAAGTGGATATTAAACGCGGAGAGATATACTATGCCGATTTAAGCCCTGTTGTCGGCTCTGAACAGGGCGGAATAAGACCCGTACTTATAGTTCAAAACGATGTTGGCAACAAATACAGCCCGACCGTAATCGCGGCGGCAATAACCAGCCAACAGGATAAATCCCGCCTGCCTACACATATAAATCTCAGCGGTATAAACTGCGGACTTGCAAAAGATTCCATAGTTCTTCTTGAGCAAATGCGAACAATAGATAAAAGAAGACTTAAAGAAAAAATGGGTGCGCTTGATACGGGTAGTATGAATATGGTGGACAAGGCGATTTCCGTAAGTCTTGGACTCAACTAATAAAAATATGATAAAAAAGCCTGAAATGTTTAGATTTTCAGGCTTTTTTCTTGTAATAACAGGCATTTAATGGTAGAATATAATCGGTGATATGTTTGAAAAGGCTAATAGGGGATAAAAAGTTTTATAAGCATGTTCTCTCGCTTATGATACCCATACTTATTCAAAACGGAATTACAAATTTCGTTAATATGCTTGATAATGTAATGGTCGGCAGGCTCGGCAGTGGTCCTATGAGCGGTGTTTCCATTGCAAATCAGCTGATATTCATATATAACCTTTGCATCTTCGGTGCTGTTTCGGGTGCGGGTATTTTCGGCGCGCAGTTTATCGGCAGAAAAGATTATAAAAACTATCGCAACACATTCAGATTCAAGCTTGTTTTCAGCCTCGCAGTCACCTTGATAGGCGTTGCCGTTTTACTGATTTTCGGCGGCGATATAACCAAGCTTTTCTTAAAGGGCGAGGGTGAAAAAAGCCAGGCGGCGTTAATGCTCGGCAGTTCCGTTTCTTATTTAAAGATAATTGTTATCGGCTTTTTCCCGTTTGCTGTTTCGCAGTCGTATTCTTCGGCGCTTCGCGAAATAGATAAGGCCAAAGAGCCGATGATAGCAAGCTTTATGGCGGTTTTTGTAAACCTTGTGTTTAACTATATTTTGATATTCGGCCATTTCGGTTTTCCGAAACTCGGCGTTAAGGGCGCGGCTATTGCCACCGTTTTGTCCCGCTTTGTTGAGATGGGCTATCTTATTATAAGAACCCATTTCGGCAAGGAAACAAAAGAGGTATTTAAAGGCACCTTCAAAAGCTTTAAAATACCGCCGAGGCTTATTGCCGATATTTTAAAAATGGGTCTGCCGCTTATGGTTAACGAAACTTTATATGCCACAAGCTATGCCCTTATTGCCCAAAGCTATTCGCTCAGGGGACTTAGCGTTGTTGCGGCAAGCAATATCTGCAACACCTTTTGGGAGGTTTTTGCCGTTGCGTTTATAGCATCGGGCGTTTCGGTTGGTATAATCGTTGGTCAGCAATTAGGCGCCGGTGATATGGAAGAAGCGGAAGGCTCGGCTTATAAGCTTATATTCTTCTCGTTCCTTATCGGTGTATTAACCTGCGCGTTGTTTGCCGCGACTTCAAAGTTTATTCCGCTGTTTTACAACACCTCTCCCGAAATAAGGCGCATGGCGACCAATCTTATTCTGCTCGATGCGGTGCTTATGCCTTTTGATGCAACGGTTCACGCCTGCTATTCAACAATTCGCTCGGGCGGCAGGGTTTATATAACCTTTGCTTTTGACAGCGGCTTTGCAATGCTTATCATCTTCCCGGCGGCGTTTGTTTTAGCGCGCTATACAAACCTTTCCATATACTGGGTATATATGCTTTCCCGCGGAGTTGTTATTATAAAAAGCATAGTAGGACTAATTCTCGTAAAAAGCAAAATCTGGATGAAAACACTTGGAAAAGATGTTTAAAGATAAAAGGAGCATTTAAGAATGACAGATTATATTTCCCCAAACACTGCGGAGCTTTTAGGCCGTGATGATAGCGAAACCATACAAAACGCGGTGGAAAAAGCCTGCAAGGAAGGCCTTAGAAAAATAGTTATTCCCCGCTATAATATGCGCGCTGACAGTACCGAGTGGCGAATTGCCCGCTGCATTCTTTTGCCTAGCGATTTCACCGTTATTCTCGATAACTGCTATATGGTGCAGGAAACGGGCGTTTTTGAAAATATTTTTGCAAATTCCTATGCCTTTGATGAAACAAAGCGCGATATAAAGTATGAGCAGAAAAATATCAGCATAATAGGTGTCGGCAATGTTGTGCTTGATGGCGGAAAGCATAACCGCCTTCGCGAAAAGACCACCCGCAAATTCGGGCTTCCCACAATCTGGCTTAATGATATTATGTTCTGGCTTAATGTAAACGGGCTGAGAATTGAAAACATCAATATTCAGCACCAAAGATATTGGGCGATAAACCATGTTTTCACCCGTAATGTAACCCTTAAAAACATCCATTTTTATGCCATTCCTCATGTCAATAATATGGATGGTATTGACCTTAGAGTGGGTTGCAATAACTTTACCATTGAAAATATAACAGGCAGAACGGGGGATGATGTTGTAGCCCTTACATCCCTTTGGGGTTATAGCGAAAAGAAGAGCATAATCGCGGGCAAAGACCCCGATATTCACGATGTTAAAATGCGCAATATCAAGGGCGACCCCGACAGATGCTACTGCGTAAGGCTTTTAAACCACGACGGCAACAAGATTTACAATATCGATATCGATACCATTATGGATACTTCCGATTATGTCAGCAAACATAGAATAAACTGCGCCTTTGGTATGGGCTCACCTGTTTATTATAAGGTAAGACCTATGGCGGAGGGCGAGCTTTATAACATAAAGGTTAAAAATATTTCCACCCGCGCAGGCGATGCGGTGTTCTTTAACTATGCGCTAAAAGATGCCGAAATATCAAATATCCATACCTTTGGCGATAATAAAAATATGTTTTCGCCCGGTATGAAGGATAACGGCAATTCCGATTGCGTTTTTGATAATGTTAAATTAAAGCATATCTACTATGGCGCCACCCAAAAGGAGATTATCGGCGGCAAGGAACTGAGCGATGATGCAATTCACGGCACCGTTTTTGATTTTTCCCGCGCCAAGGGTGAAATCGAGATAGAGGATGTTAATGTTGATACCGTAAATACCGTTTTCAAGGTGGGAAGCGAAGCGACTGTTAAGGTTCGCGGCTTAAATATAAACAAAGCGGTAACCGAAAAACAAATAGAAAAAGGCGGCAAACTTATTATAGATGGGGAGGAGAAGCACAATGGATGAAATGAAACTAAGAGGTTTTGTAACCCCCGAAGACTTTTCCGGCAGTGATACAGAAAAACTGCAATCGGCAATAGATACAGCAAAGCAAAAGGATATTTGCAAGGTTATAATAAAAGGCGATTTAAAAACAGAAAAAACCATTGTTTTACCCCCGCTTATGCATATAGTTTTAGATGGCGCCGCAATTTCTGCCGCCGGTGATTTTCCTGTATTTGCAAACTCGAATTTTTATGCCGATAAATTCCACCATTCCTATTCTTTTATAGAAGATATGTTCTTTATCGAGGGAGCGGGAACAATAAACGGCAATGTTGATTTTTATAACGCCTATCGCGTTGTAATTCAAAACATAGAGATAAACGGAAGCCTCGGTTTTGAATTTACAACCGAAGTAAGGCTTGAAAATCTTAAAATTAACGGCGATACCGCGATAAATATTAAACGCGGTTCCAATAATTTTATTGTTGAACACCTGTCTGTTACCGCAAAAGATATCGGTATTCTGCTTGATACAAAAGAAACCGAAACCGATTATGTTATCGGCAAGGAAGCGGGCATTGATGAAATCATCATAAAAGACTGCGAAATCAAAGCCCCCAGGGCTATCGCTATGGAAGCCGCCTTAGATGGCGCAATCTTTAATACCGTAATCGATAATATAAAGACAGACGGCACAGGGCTTACCGTTTCAAAGCGGCAGGGCGAGCTTTCGCCGGAGCTTTACAGAGATATAACGGCTACAAACTTTATATCAAAAAAAGCAGAACCGATAAAGCTTTATTCAAAAACCAAACATTGTTATTTCAGTTAAAAAAAGGCTCCATATAGGAGCCTTTTTTTACATTGATTTTTTATGGCTTTTGTGTTAAAATGTTTAAACAGTTTATATGGGGGAACAACACCTTGAAAACAAAAGCATTTTTAAAGCGATATTCCGTAATCGCGCTGTTATCGGTTTTGCTTTCCGATTTATTGGCGTTTTACGGCAGTCATCTTTTGATGTTCGGCAGGGGTTATCATGATATAACATCCGCGCTCGATAAAAAAATACCGTTTGTGCCGGAATTTATTATTGTCTATGTTCTGGCATTTGTGCAATGGGTTGCCTGCTATATTGTTATTGCGGCGGAGGATAAGCAAAAGGCCTATCGCTTTTGCGTGGGCGCATCTGTTGCAAATATTATCTGCGGTATTGTTTTTGTCGCTTTCCCGACTGTTATGGCAATTCGCCCGGAGGCATCGGGAACGGGACTTGTAGGCTTTTTGACCCGTTTTATCTTTGCGGCGGATAACCCGCCTGTTAACCTTTTCCCGTCTATGCATTGCCTTGAAAGCTATCTGTGTATCAGGGTTATATTTGCATCAAAGCGGGTGCCGAAATTTTTAAAGGCTTTAAATCTTGTCTTCAGCATTATGGTGTTTGCAGCGGTCTTGCTTGTAAAACAACATCTTATAATTGATGTTTTTGCCGGAATACTTGTGGCAGAATTCGGTGTTCTTTTGACAAAAGCATTAAAATTAGATGAAAAACTAATTAAAATGGAAGGTAAACTTTTATCATAAAGGGGAATTTTTGATGATAGGTTTTTATAATTATACTGTGCTTCTTACTTATTTTTCTTTAATATCGGGCACTCTCGGAATAATGATAAGCCTTTCGGGTCAAGGTCACCCGTTTATCGGCGCATTTTTCCTGCTCTTTTCAGGGCTTTGCGATGCCTTTGACGGCAAGGTTGCCCGTACAAAATCTGACCGTACAGAAAGGGAAAGAAAGTACGGCATTCAAATCGATTCTCTTTCCGACCTTATTGCTTTCGGCGTTCTGCCGGCAAGCATAGGTGCGGCTATGTTCCGCCGCCTTTCTATAGAAAAGGGAAGGGTCTCAAAATCGTATTCCGTTTTGCTTTTTGCGGTTATAGCGGTTTATGTTTTGTCGGCTATGATAAGACTTGCTTACTATAATGTTTCCGAGGAAGAAAGACAGCAAAAGGAAACCGAAGCCCGTCATCATTATCTCGGGCTTCCCGTAACCAGCGCTTCGCTTATTTTCCCGACCGTTTTGCTCATTCACTATCTTCTTCCTGAAGATATAACCCCCATCTATCTTGCGGTGATGGTGTTTACTGCGTTTTTATTCCTTACAAAAATCAAGATAACAAAACCCGGTCTTCGCGGTATTCTTATTATGGTTGGAATAGGTGTTTTGGAATTTGCGCTGCTTGTAATCTTCCGCAGCCTTTC
>CAMPCO010000058.1 GCA_946646305.1 uncultured Clostridia bacterium
TATGCTTTGTTGTTGCGTTTCTGCTTATTTCCTTTGAGAATTTCGGGCTTGAGACAAATATTTCCGCCACAGCGGCATGCTTTAATAATATAGGCCCCGGCTTTGGCGGTGTAGGGCCTGCTCTTAATTATGGACTGTACAGCGGATTTTCAAAAATGGTTTTGTCTGTTTCAATGCTTTTGGGCAGATTGGAAATATTCCCGATACTTATTTTCTTTCTTCCCGCGGCATGGAAAAGAAATTGATTTTCGGTGATGGCAATGAATGAAAGAAAAACTTTTAGACTAACATCTTCAAGGGTAATTGTGTTGGGCTTTGCGGCAGTCATCCTTTTGGCAACAATTGTTTTAATGCTGCCGATTTCATCCGCGGACCATAGTCGAACCTCTTTTATAGACGCTTTGTTTACATCGACCTCTGCAACATGCGTTACGGGTCTTGTGACATATAATACCGCGATGCATTGGTCAATATTCGGAAAAGCGCTTATACTGTTGCTTATTCAAATAGGCGGCATGGGTGTTATAACCGTTGCAATCGGTCTGTCACGCATTTCCGGAAAACGGATAAGTCTTTTACAGCGAATTTTTATGCAGGACTCGATTTCCGCACCGCAGCTCGGCGGAATAATAAAATTCACCGGGTTTATAGTAATAAGCGCTTTTACCGTTGAGATTATCGGTGCTGTCCTTCTTATGCCGACATTGTGCGGTATATACGGCGCAAAGGGCATCTGGCTGTCGTTTTTTCATTCTGTTTCCGCCTTTTGCAATGCGGGCTTTGATATAATGGAAAACGGTAATAACGCGTCTTCCCTGATGGCTTTCAGGGGTAATATACCGGTAAATGCGGTTATTATTCTGCTTATAATTATCGGCGGAATCGGTTTTGCAACCTGGAAGGATGTTAAAGAAAACGGTATAAAGATTAAAAGATACTCATTGCAAAGCAAGGTAATATTAATCACAACTTTGATTTTTATTCTTATTCCTGCTATCTTCTTTTTTATATTTGAGTTTAAAGGTTTCAATACGAAGGACAGAGTGCTTGCTTCGCTCTTTCAATCGGTAACACTGAGAACGGCAGGCTTTAACACCGTTGATTTTTCAACCCTTTCCGACAGTTCTCTGTCTTTGATGACGGTGTTTATGCTTATAGGCGGAGCGCCCGGTTCAACAGCCGGCGGTATGAAGATAACAACCGTTGTCATTCTGCTTTTTTCAATGAAAAGCGTGTTTTTAAAACAAAAAGAAGTCAGGATAGGAAACAGAAGAATAAATGATGAAAATGTAAAAAAAGCGGCGGCAATTTTTATGATGTATATCATTCTTTTCTTTGCAGGCGGAATTGCCATAAGCGTTTACGAAAATATACCCATTCAAAAATGCTTGTTTGAAACCGCGTCCGCCATTGGAACGGTAGGACTTTCAACCGGAATTACCGCTTCGCTTTCCGCTTTTTCAAAAATTGTTCTTATTACCCTTATGTATTTTGGCAGGGTAGGTGGTCTTACGATGATTTTTGCCGCGGCAAGGTCATCGAATAACAGTTCCAAACTGCCGGAAGAAAAAATAGTTGTAGGTTAGGTGAATTATGAAAAGTGTATTGCTTATCGGACTTGGAAGATTCGGCACAAATGTTGCCCAGAAGCTTTATGAGCTTAAACACGAGGTTATGGCTATAGATAAGGATGAAGAGCGTATAAACGATATCTTATCAATAGTCACAAATGCGCAAATAGGCGACAGCACCGATATAGATTTGTTAAAATCGCTCGGTGTTGAAGATTATGATGTTTGCATTGTTTCCATAAAGGATTTTGCCAGTTCGCTTCAAACCGTTTCTCTTTTAAAAGAACTTGGCGCCAAGGCGGTTGTTGCAAGGGCAACAAGCGATATTCATGAAAAATTTCTTTTAAGAAACGGCGCGGATGAAACGGTTTATCCCGAGAAACAACTTGCAACATGGACTGCCATCTGTTTCACATCCAGTCATATTTTTGACTATATTAAGCTTGATGATGAGCATTCTATTTTTGAGGTGGCAATTCCCGATGAGTGGGACGGGAAAAGCGTAGGCGAGCTGGGTGTTCGCCGCAAGTACGGACTTAGTATAATGGCTATAAAAGAGGTTGACGGACTTAATATGCTGATAACCTCCGATACCGTGCTGACTGCCGATAAACACATACTGGTACTCGGAACAGTAAAAACCATTAAAAAAATCTTTGACATTTAATACTTAGGCGCTTAACTTGCTTGACAAATGGGGCTTAAAGAATTATAATTTAATAAATAATAATATATTGGAGGAAACTATTGTGATTAGTGCCGGCGATTTCAGAAATGGCGTAACCTTTGAGGAAGATGGTCAGGTTTTGCAGGTTGTTGAATTCCAGCATGTAAAACCCGGTAAAGGTGCGGCTTTCGTAAGAACCAAAACCAAAAATGTTATAACCGGTTCGGTTGTTGAAAAATCTTACAACCCGACCGCAAAATTCCCGACCGCTTATATCGAGCGTAAGGATATGGAATATTCTTATAACGATGGTGATCTTTATTACTTTATGGATCAGGAGACTTATGAGCTTGTTCCGATAAACGCATCGGAGCTTTCCGATAACTTTAAGTTTGTAAAAGAAAATATGGTATGCAAAATTTTGTCCTATAAAGGCAAGGTTTTCGGTGTTGAACCGCCTACATTCGTAGAGCTGACCGTTTCCAATACCGAACCCGGCTTTGCGGGCAACACCGCTACCAATGCCACCAAGCCCGCAACCCTTGAAACAGGTGCGGAAATTCGTGTGCCGCTCTTTATTAACGAAGGTGAGGTTATCCGTATCGATACCCGCACCGGCGAATATATGGAAAGAGCATAAAGGAGAACAAAATGGAAAAAATGGATATTTGTGAAAAGATTTCTTATATCAAAGGCCTTGCCGATGGTTTAAATCTTGATACAACTACAAATGAGGGTAAAATCATTTCCGCTCTTATAGATCTTCTCGAAGATGTAACCGCGGAAATCTGCGAAATCGAAGATGTTTGTGAAGAAATGGGCGAGCAGATCGATGCAGTGGATGAAGATCTTTCCCTCGTTGAAGATATAGTTTATGATGAGGATGAAGATGATTGCTGCGATTGTTGTGATGATGACGAGCTTTATGAAATAGAATGCCCCGCTTGTCACGACACGGTTTATCTTGATGAAGATATGCTTGATGAGGGCGGTATTGAATGCCCCAACTGCGGCACACCGCTTGAATTCGACTTTGATTGCGATTGCGATGACTGCGATTGTGAAGATTGCACTGAAGCCGAAGAAGAAAAGTCCGAAGAGGAATAATATCTTTAAAAAACCCCACCGCACCCGTTCCTTTATAGGATCAGGTGCGGTATTTTAAATTAAAGGCGGAGGATAATATATGGAAACTTGCCTTAAACCGCAGCTGAGCTACTCGGTATCCTATGATAATATATCTGCCGTTCCCGTTATCATAGTCGCCGCGGGCGCTTCTAACAGGATGGGCGGAATAAATAAGCAAACTATGGTTATTTGCGATATGCCCGTTATAGCAAGAACCCTTTCGGCTTTCCAAAAATCGCCGTATATTTCAAAAATCATCCTTGTAACAAGGGAAGAGGATATCTTTTTAATGCAGGGTATTTGCAATAAATACGGCATAAATAAAATAAGCGATATAGTGTCGGGCGGCAGCGACCGCCACGCCTCGGTGCTTTGCGGAATGGAAAGACTTGATATAAGTGATAAAACCGTTCTCATCCACGATGGTGCAAGACCGTTTGTAAACGATGATATGATTTATGATGCCATAAGCGCCCTGTCGCAGTATGACGGCAGTCTTTGTGCTATTAAGGTAAACGATACCGTAAAATCGGCGGCAGAGGACACAACTGTCAAAAAAACGATTGACAGAGCAAGCCTTTATCTTGCTCAAACCCCGCAGGGCGTTTGGGTGGAAAAATATAAAAAGGCGAGTGAAGCGCTGGGCGATTTTACCGATGATGCCTCGGTTTTGGAAGCGGCAGGTTACAGGGTTAAAATCGTAAACGGGGACAAGCGTAATATCAAAATCACCACCCCTGATGATATACCCCTTGCCGAAGCCATGATAAAGGGAGGACTTGTATGAGAATAGGTCACGGATACGATGTTCACCGCCTGTCGGAAGATAGGGAGCTTATTTTGGGCGGTGTTAAGATAGAAAACGATTTGGGGCTTCTCGGCCATTCCGATGCCGATGTTTTATTACATGCTGTATGTGATGCTCTGCTCGGTGCGGCGGCGCTTGGCGATATAGGAAAGCATTTTCCCGATACCGACCCTGCGTATAAGGGGATAAGCTCTCTGGTTTTGCTCGAAAATGTTACAAAACTGCTTTATAAAAACGGTTTTTTTGTTTTGAATATAGATTCAACCATTATAGCCGAAAAGCCAAAACTTGCGCCCTTTATCGATAAAATGCGCGAAAATATCGCAAAGGCTGTCGGCATAGAGATTGAACGCGTAAGTGTTAAAGCCACCACCGAAGAGGGGCTCGGCTTTACAGGGGATAAAAAGGGCATTGCCGCCCACGCGGTCTGTCTTATAACGGAATAAATAGTCAGGCATTTTCATATCATAAAACGGTGATTATATGAAAATGTTTATCTCTTTAAAGTCTAAAACTGTTTTGTGTTTACTGCTCGCCGTTTTGTTCGTTCTTATGTCGGGCTTTCTTTTTGTTTCGGCAAAAGGGGAAGGCGCTAATGCCAAAACCTTAAACGATAGGGCGCTTTTTATAAAGAGGCTCGGTGTCGATGTGGTAAAATCAGCCGAAAGCCGAAAAGAAGTTCAGATACCGCTTCAGTTTTCAGATGTTTATAAAAGGTATAACAACCTTCAAAAAACCGCAGGGTATGACCTTTCGCTATATAAAGGTGAAACCGCCGTTCTTTATTCCTATCCCGCAAAGGATGCGCCGGAGTTTCGCGTAAATCTTCTCTGCTATAAGGATAGGGTGATAGGCGGCGATATGTCATCGGCTAAACTTTCGGGCAAAATGGTTGCCCTTAAATCAGAGGAAATGAAAAAATGCCTAAATTAAGACTTGACAGGTTCTTATCAAATCAAACCCCGCTTTCAAGAACCGATGCCATAAGGGAGATAAAAAGGGGAAATGTTACGGTAGACGGCGTGATACAAAAACAGCCGTCTTTTTGCCTTGAAACAGAAAAGCAAACGGTTATGCTAAGCGGCGTAGAAATTGCATATAAAGAGCATATTTATCTAATTATGAATAAGCCAAAGGGTGTGGTTTGCGCCGCAAGGGACAAGCTTTCAAAAACGGTGCTTGATATCATTCCCGAAAAGTATCGCAGAAAAGACCTTTCAACGGTCGGCAGGCTCGATAAAGATACCACAGGGCTTTTAATTCTCACCGATGACGGCGATTTTGCCCATAAATGCATTTCGCCTAAAAAAATGGTACCGAAAAAATATATTGTCACCCTCGATAACAGCATCACCGATGATGATATAGCCGCTTTCTCTGACGGCATAACCCTTGCCGATGGGACAAGATGTATGCCCGCAACCCTTAAAAGACTAAACGACAGGCAAGCGGAAGTTACCATATTTGAGGGAAAATATCATCAAATAAAGCGGATGTTCGGGGTAAGAAACCTTGGCGTGAATGCACTTAGTCGCGTTTCCATCGGTTTGTTAAATTTGCCCGAAAAACTGCCCCTCGGAGAGGTAATTGAGGTCAATTTTGATGAATTGGCCGAAAAAACTATAAATTTTAGCCAAAACTAAAAGAAAAATATTGTAATAAATAATAATAGAAATACTATTCTGTTTTTGGTATAATATCGTTTGTAGACCATTTATTGGAGGTAATTTTATGGCAGGATTGTCATTAAGACATGTTTACAAAATTTACGATGGCGGCGTACAGGCCGTATCGGATTTTAACCTTGAGATTGAGGATAAAGAATTTATTATCCTTGTAGGTCCTTCAGGTTGCGGTAAATCTACAACTCTTCGTATGGTTGCCGGCCTTGAAGAAATTTCCAAGGGTGAAATTTACATAGGCGATCGCCTTATCAACAGCGTTGCTCCTAAGGATAGAGATATTGCGATGGTTTTCCAGAGCTATGCGCTTTATCCCCATATGACCGTTTTTGATAATATGGCTTTCGGTCTTAAACTTCGCAAAACTCCCCGCGCAGAAATCAAGCGCCGCGTTGAAGAAGCCGCAAGAATTCTTGATATTGAAGCTCTTCTCGACCGTAAACCGAAGGCTCTTTCGGGTGGTCAGCGCCAGCGTGTTGCTCTCGGCCGTGCTATCGTTCGTGAGCCTAAGGTATTCCTTCTTGATGAACCGCTTTCCAACCTCGATGCCAAGCTTCGTGCTTCCATGCGTACCGAGATTGCAAAGCTTCATAAAAAACTCGGTATAACCTTTATCTATGTTACTCATGACCAGACCGAAGCTATGACAATGGGTACCCGTATCGTTGTTATGAAAGCAGGTCTCATCCAGCAGGTTGATACTCCTCAGAACCTCTATTCTCATCCGGCTAACCTCTTCGTTGCAGGCTTCATCGGCTCTCCGCAGATGAACTTCCTCAATGTTAAGCTTGATAAAGAGGGCGATGATATAATCGCCAAGGCAGAGGGTATCTATCTTAAAGTTCCGGCAGAAAAGAATGCCGGCGGTGTTCTTGATAACTATCTCGGCAGAGAAGTTATCCTCGGTGTTCGTCCCGAGCATATTCATGATGATGATGAGTTCATCTCCGAGCATCCCGATGCTAAGTTTGATGTTCGCGTTGATGTTACCGAGCTTATGGGTGCTGAAACCTATCTTTATCTTGAAACAAGCGACCAGAAGATTATCGGCCGTGTTGACCCCGCTACAACGGCTAAAACCGGCGATGAAGTTGTTGTTTCCTGCGAACCCGATAAAATTCACTTCTTCGATAAAGATACCGAACTCACCTTGGTATAAT
>CAMPCO010000059.1 GCA_946646305.1 uncultured Clostridia bacterium
TTTAAGGGTGCTTTTTTATTGAGTTTATTCCGCCATCAAAAGATAATACTGGCTCGGGAAATTGGGGCCTACATGGAAGCTAAGCCATCCGTCTTCCCAGGTCGCGGGTACTCTGCCATGATAGAAGCCTTCGGAATTGATAGCCCAAACACGCATGGTTTTTTGATTTGTTTTAATGCGGATTTCGGCATTGATTACCTCTATTTCAACAGGGGTGGTGCCGAGTTTTATAAGCTTTTCACCATCAAACTGCATACCTGTATTAAAAGATCTGCCGACCGTTGTAAGAAGCAGGTTATCGGATGTTTCAATCGGATCATCATTAAGGGATGATAGCGCCACAACACCGAAATCAGTAGCGGCTTTAACCGACATACCGTCAACCGTGATTGTAGTATCCTGCGGTTTTTGGGTTGCGCGGATTTTATCGGCAATATTGCCGTAAATCGCCTTTGTGCGCGGGGTATCGATAGCGGCAATACCCGCTTTTTTATCGCGCCAAAGTTCACCTGTATCCGATTTTACGAATTTTTCATCAAATTCAGGGTAGGTGCTGTCACAAGGATATACCTCATCAACACCTGTTCTGTCGGTTGTATCGAGCACCGATACCACCTTGTGTTGTTCCATCGCGGTGCCTGCAAATTTATTGTAGGCGCCCATCTTTTTGCCGTAATCATCAGGTGTTATCAAAGCGCCTACGGTCTTTTTGGCTTCGCTTACATCCCCTCTGCGGAAAAGCAGTGCGGCATGATAGAAAAGGCCGAAAACAGACGGGTCGTTCCATACCGAGAATAGACCCTCTCTGTAAGGAACACTGCCTATGCAGTTTGAGGTTGCCTCTTTACCGAGCGGCATATTTTCGTCTAAATGTGTTCCGTAAGCATAGGTATGAACGCTCATTCCGCTCCAGCCCTGGAAAGCGGCAGATGCGGCAAACCAAAGCGGACCTTCCGCCCTGAAAGAATTAGGCCAGGGCATACCCCATTCGGTCATATACATCGGCTGACCGTTTATGCGAGAGGTCGCAAGACCGCGAAGCGGAGAATTAGGAGCAGTAAGAAGGTGCTTATGCTGGCATCTCTTTTCCCATTCTCCCCAGCGCCAATCATAAAAATATTCGTGTCCATCCTGGAAATCCATCTGTTCCTGCGCTTTAACAAGTCCGCCGCAGGCAGCCCAGTTTGTATCACAGATCGGAACCTTAACACCAAGCGAACGAATATGGTCGTACATAGTCTTGGCATATCTTCTCTCAAGTTCTATACGGAATTCAATCTGCAATTTATCATCAAAGTCTAAAAGCTCGCAGGAATAAGCATCGTAATCACTGCCCTTTTCTTTGAGCCATTTATCAAACATATCGCGGAACATATCATCATAATAAGGGATGAAATTGTAATCGCCGCGATCTTTGTGGTTTTTAAACATTTCGTTTTCGTTTGAAATGATTACACCGAGGAAAAACGGATCATCCTTGTAGGCAAGACCTGTATACTCATTTACATGGTTCCAGAAATTATCGCAATATTCCTTTTGAAGATCAATCATCACAGGGTCATAATGGGCATAGGTTTTCATATTGTCCATCATAAGATCGGCATATTTTACACCATCGCCGGTTTTAAACTTTCTGTATGTGGTCATATCAACGCAGGAATAAATGCCGTTTTCCTTTAAGCATTTTATCCAGTAGTCAAGCCTTTCCATACTCTGCGGGTCAAAGTGTCTTGTATCTTTAAGGGTTTTGCCGGTTGAAAAGCGGAAGATATTAGGTGTTGCCCATTCGGAATCAAGCTGATGGAAGCGGACATAGTTTATGCCCACCTGCGCCAGTCTCTTCGCGCATTTTTCGGCATAATCATGGTCGGGGAAATTTGCCGCGCCATTGCAGATAACACCGTAAAATCTCGCTTTTGTGCCATCTTCAAAATAAAAGCTGTCACCCTGAACTTTGCAAAAACCGTGTTTGCCTGCCGGTTTTTCGTTTTCGAAAACAAACGAAATATCAATCGGCATTCTGTCGGGATGAGCATAGGTTGGAATAAAATCAGACATGTAAAAAACCTTCTTTATAAAAATTGTAATTAAATTATATCATATCGGTATCGGTATAGCGACAAAAATAATTTAACGCATCAATTATTTCGCCGTAAACAAGCGCATAGTGGTTTGCACCGACTACCGATAAAAACTGCTCCATATCGCAATCGGGGGTGATTTTTCCCATAGGATAATAAGGACAACCCATTTCCTGCAATGGTTTGTCGATAGTATCTATCGTAGCGCCCACGGTATGAAGCGAGAGCTTGCCCTCAGGCAGTTTTATAAGCCTTGCCATAGTTATTCTGCCCTTATTAAAGCCCGATTTGTTTGTAAGATATCCGGCGGGGTTGCCGTTGTCGGGGGCTTCGGGACCACTGACCTCAATAACATTGCCTGTAAGGTCAGACGGGGCATATCCGCAAGCGCCGACATCCATATATGTTTTATGGAATGTTCTAAGATCAACATAAGCGGTTGTATCGCCTGTCAGAGCATAGAGTATATACTGGGTCAGCATAACAGGCAGATCCGCCTCGCAGGAGCAGGGCAGGAAATTACCGAGATAAGACAACGGAATACAAGCCGAAAGGCCATAGCCCTGGCTGAATTCTGTATGACAACGGATATCAAGGGCGGAAAGATCATATTCTTCTATAGTATCTTTCAGCCCTACACACATACGAATAATTTTATCAAAATATTCGCCTGTTGTTCCCTTTAATCTTTTCTGAAGTCCTTGCTTTACCGCTTTGTATTCTTCCGAATTTTCATCTACCGCTTCCATTCGGCGAATAAGTTCGGAGCCGTCAAAGGTATAAACCTCGGTACCGAATTTTCGCCTTAGCGCGGCAAGGTCAAAATCGGCGGCGGTGATGCCGTTAAAATTCTGACCGTAAAAGCCGAGTTTTGCACTCCCTAGCATTGATATTGCCCTTGCGGCGCGGGAGAGGGCTATAAATCTTTCATCCCTTTTTTCATCACTCGAAAGGCCTATAAACATTTCGGATTTTACGCCCATTTCCTGCAAGCAACCGTGAAGCGCGGCGGCGGCGGGAGCGGCGGACATCTCTATTCTTCTGCCCGCCATTTCAAACTCATCAACACACCAAATGGCGATAGGCATACCGAAAAACTGCCTTGCCGCTATTGCGGCAAGTCTCGGTTCTGACCAGGTGGTGGGCATTAAAACCACCATATCATAGTTATAAGGGTTATATACTGCGGCCGCATTTTCGGCTTCTTTTGTATTTGTTATCAAAGATGAGGCCTGAACATCTATATCAAGGCCCTCTATCAGTTCCGTTATTGCCTCAACCTGTTCTTCCGCTATGGATTTGTCATAGCCATCGCAAAAGAAAGGCAATATAAGTACTTTTGACCGGCGCATTATTTACACCTCTGCAATAGTTTTGCGAAGATATTCCGCAACCTGCGGCAGTATAACATCATAGGGGCCGGGTATTCCGCATTCAAGGTTCATAAAGCCTTTAAATTCAATTTCTTTAAGGGCTTTAAAGCATTCTTTCCAGTTTGTTCTGCCGTATCCCGGAGCTAAGCGGTTGCTGTCACCCAGGTGAACATGCTTTATCCATTTGCCCGCCTTTATAACACTGCCGGCAAGGTCGGTTTCTTCAATCGCCATATGGAAAAAGTCGGCAAGAAGTCCCATATTTTTAGTGTTTTTGGGGTCTGCCTTTTCAAGCATAGCCTGACAGTCCTCAAGCCTTGTGAGATATTTTGTTTCATAGCGGTTGCAGGACTCTATCAGCATATATGCGCCGTCACTTACAGTGGCGCCGAGTTCATTTATAATATCAACAAAAACCTTTTGCTCATCTTCGGGCATGGTCTTATAAGGCTCGAAAAGCGGCAACGGGTCCTGCGTGCGGTATTCATACTCCATCTCGGTTATGGCGCCGAGCTTATTCGCAACCGCGATAGAGCGCTTATAAAGCTCGATTGTGTCGCGCTGAATTTTGGGGTCTTTATCCATAAGATGGCCGTAAATGGGGCCTGTAAAAACAAATTCGCAGGGTTTAACGCCTGTTTTTTCTTCCAAACTCAGCATTTCATCAAGAAGCGCATCATCCCAATCGGGATAGTCAACAAAAATAGCCATACCGTCATAGCCGAACTTATGGAGAAGGGCGGCTCTTTCGGTAAGGGTGGCGCCGGGTACCATATTTGAAGTGCAAGAAAGTTTCATTTAAGTTTCCTCCCTTAAAAGGTTAGTAAAGCAGAGCGATACAAAAATACCGCTCTGCTGAAAAAATTAGTATTTCTTCTGGAACATTTCTTTTCTTATCATCTTGGCGAATTCTACGCCGCTGCCCGATTGCATAATTTCATCAACCTTTTTATCATCAAGGCTATCTGCAATAGCGCCGAGCATTTCGATCCATTCAATACCCTCTTCAAGAGCATCTCTGCCGTCTTCACGATAAGGATACTGGTCAAAGGAGAACCAGCTGTCATAACCGAGGCGTTTTACCCAGTAGAGATATTCGCAGGTTTCAATCGGATGGATAACACCTGCTATGCAGTCATCATCCCAATAACCGTAGTTATCGTTAACATGGCAATGGAAAAGTTTATCGCCATACATCTTGATAACCGCGGCGGCTTCTGCCGGGTTTTCAATTCCCATAAGCGAATGGCCGAAGTCGAGCGTAACACCGAGGTTATCGGCGCCGATTTCGTTTACCATAAGAAGGGTGGTGGCGGCATCGGTCATAAAGGAGCGCATTTTCGGCTCTCTCGGTTTGTATTCGATAGAAAGCTTTATATCTTTACGATAATCGCAGCATTCTTTAATGCCTTCCTGTATCCAGGTGCGGCGCTCAACATAATCGGTTGTGAAAGGATAGTCATAACCATCCTGACCGTTCCAAATGGTAACTATTTCACCGCCTAAGTCTGCGCATATATCCATCATTATCTTTGTATCACGAACTGCCTGGCGGCGAAGTTCGGGATCAGAAGATGAAAATGCACCGTGGCCCCATTTGCGCTGAGCAAAATAATCGGGAATTATTGAAACAAGTTGAAGACCGCTGTCTTCAATAAGTCTTTTCATTTTTCCTGCCGATGATTCTGTTATATGCCAGGTTCCGCAAAGCTCACATCCCGTAATCTTTTTAACCGAAACGGCACGCTTCAAAAGTTCTTCAACAGTATAATCATCATTATAGCCGCAAGCCATATAGCGGTCGGTAAACTGACCGAGATTGCTGAGTTCTACTGAATATTTTCTTTTCATAACAAATGCTCCTATCGTTTTATTAGATTTTTAAACGACCTTTTACATCGTTGTAATCTTAACTTAATTATATTTTATTCTGCGTTTATTGTCAAGAGAATTTTACATCGTTTTAAACCTTTTAACCGCCTTGATTTTTTGATTATTTTTTTCTCAAAAAACCTTGCATTTCAAATGATATAATTCTATAATGAATATGAAAAAACTTTTTTGGAGCGATTATTATGGATAAATTTAAGGTTGGCTTTGCAAAGGTTAATATAACACCCGATTTCCCCGTTCCGCTTGGCGGCTACGGTTCGGAAAAAACCCGAATTCACGACAGGGTTTTAAACGAGATTTATTTTACCGCCATCGCCATCACCGACCCGTTTGACACAACTCTTATCGTGGCAAGTTTTGATATGGTTCATTGCCGCAATGAATTTTATGAAAAAATGGTTGCGGCGGTGGAAAAAGAGCTTGGAATTCCGCGGGAGTATTTTCACCTTAGCGGCACCCATACTCATTCTTCCGTTGCGGCGCCTACCGATGAAAACGGACTCCAAGCATATTTTGATGATGTTATCAAAAAAGGCATAAAGGCTTGCCGCTTGGCACTTTCCGATCGCAAACCGGCGCAGATGTATGTAGGAGAAACCAAGACCGAAAGGCTTAACTTTATAAGGCATTATTACCGCGAGGACGGAACCGTTACAAGCGATAATTATTACACGGGTTCAAAAGCTCCGATAGTAAAACACATTACAGAACCTGATGAAACTGTCAGAATAATCAAATTTGTAAGAGAAAATGAGGATGGCAGTGAAGCGCGCGATGTTTTGCTTGTTAACTGGCAGGTACATAACCATTTAACAGGCGGTGCTAAAATGCATGATCTTGCCGCCGACTGTGTCGGTGCTATTTGCAAGGCGATTGAATCGCGGCATAATGTACACGCGGCATATTTTCAGGGTTGCGCCGGCAATTTAAACGAAGTCAGCCGAATAAAGAGCGAAAACAGAACCTACAATTATATTGAATACGGTATGTTTTTTGCCGATTATATTGATAAAATCTACGAAAACGAAAACCTGACCCCGATGCCGGCAGGCAAAATAAAATGCATCAGAGAAAAACTGACCATAAATATCAACCGCGCCGAAGAGGATAGACTTGAGGATGCCAAAAAGGTTATGGCTTACCGCTCGAAATACGGCGTTAATGATGAATGTAAAGAGCTTGCCAAAGAGATGGGCTTCCATAGCCCCTATCACGCAACCGCGATATTTAATCGCAGTTATATAGAAGAGCAAACCTATGATGTTTTTGTTAATGCCTATCGCATCGGTGAAATAGGCTGGGTAACCGCCCCGTTTGAGGTTTATGACCAGACAGGTGTTGACACCCGATTGCAAAGCCCCTTTAAGTTTACCTTTACCCAGGGTTATACCGATGGTGCAAACAGTTATATGCCCACCCGCGCCGCTTTTCAGTATGGCTGTTATGAAGCGGACATTACCAAAAACGCCGAAG
>CAMPCO010000060.1 GCA_946646305.1 uncultured Clostridia bacterium
CTTGCCCGTCTTTCCGAACGCAAAGAGATGATAGTTAAAGAATATGACGAGGTTATTCATAAACTTTATGACGAATACTCTTTAACTCGCACTGAAGCGGAAAATATGGGCATAGTAATAGAAAAACCCGCCGAGGCCAAAAAGGAACTTGCCGCCATTCGCCAAAAGATTAGGGCGCTTGGCAACGTAAATGTTTCCGCTATTGAAGAATACAAGGAAGTTAAAGAGCGTTATGATTTCCTTTCCGAGCAGATTGCCGATGTTGAGAAATCAAAGAGCGAACTACATAAGCTTATAAATGAACTGACAATTTCTATGAAAGAACTGTTCACAATAGGCTTTAATAAGATTAACGATAACTTCTCAAAAACCTTTAAAGACCTTTTCGGCGGCGGAACCGCAAGCCTTGTTTTAAGCGATACGGAAAATGTTCTTGAAAGCGGTATTGATATTATCGCCCGCTTGCCCGGTAAAAATGTACCGAGCCTTGATGGTCTTTCGGGTGGTGAAAAGGCATTGGTTGCGTTATCTATTTATTTTGCAATTATGCAGGTTAATGCGCCGCCTTTCTGCTTCCTTGATGAGGTTGACACCGCGCTTGATGATATAAATGTTGAGCGTTTTGCGAATTATATGAAAAATTCAAACTATAATACGCAGTTTATTTGTGTTACCCACAGGCGCGGCACAATGGAAGCGGCCGATATGCTTTATGGCGTAACAATGCAGGAAAAGGGTGTTACAAAGCTTTTGGAACTTAATGTTTCAGAGCTTGAAAAGAAACTTAATTTAGATGATCGGAGCAACTACTGATAATGGGTTTATTCAGCAAAATCAAAGCAGGACTAACAAAAACAAAAAACGCCATTCAAAACGGAATAACCGATATTTTAAACAGTTTTACAAAAATTGATGATGAACTGTTTGAAGAACTTGAAGAGGTTCTTGTTTCATCCGATATCGGTATTCAAACAAGCGAGCAAATCTGTGAAATGCTTCGCCAAAAGGTTAAAGAAACAGGCGAGACCGATCCTGCTGTTTTGAAGCAATATATAAAAGATATTATAGTTGATATGCTGGGTGAAAACACCGGTCTTTCTCTTGATACAAAGCCCTCGGTAATTTTAGTTATCGGTGTTAACGGTGTCGGCAAAACGACTACTATCGGAAAACTTGCTTTAAACCTTAAAAAAAGCGGTAAAAAGGTCGTTTTGGGCGCCGCGGATACCTTCCGCGCCGCCGCAATCGATCAGCTTGGCGTTTGGGCTCAAAGAGCCGATGTCGCTATGGTTAAAAGCGTAGAGGGGTCCGACCCGGCATCTGTTGTATTTGATACGATACAATCTGCTAAAGCGCACGGTGCCGATGTTATAATTTGCGATACCGCTGGCAGGCTTCATAATAAGAAAAACCTTATGGATGAACTTGCTAAAATCTATAAAGTTATTTCAAGGGAACTGCCCGATGCATCGGTTGAAACACTATTGGTTCTTGATGCCACTACAGGTCAAAACGCGGTAAACCAGGCAAAAGAATTCAGCAAGGTAGCCCCGGTTACAGGGCTTGTTCTCACAAAACTTGACGGCACTGCAAAAGGCGGCATAATTATTTCCATTCATAATGAGATGGGTATTAAGGTAAAATATGTCGGCGTGGGCGAGGGCATTGATGATTTAATGCCTTTTGATGCTGTTGACTTTGCTGACGGAATATTTGAAGAGGCGTAATATGAAATTTTTTATAGCCACTAAAAACCCGAAAAAACTCCTGGAGCTCGAAAGAATTTTAAAGCCTTTAAATATCGAATTTGTTTCTGAAAAAGATTTGAAGTCATCTATACCGGAGGTAGAGGAAACCGGCAAAACCTTTGAAGAAAACGCAATGCTTAAAGCAAAAAGCGGTTGCATTAACACAGGACTGCCGACCATTGCGGATGACTCGGGACTATGCGTTGATGCGCTTTTAGGCGCTCCCGGTATTTATTCCGCAAGATTTGCGGGCGAAGATTGTAACGACCAAAAGAATATAGATAAACTTTTAAAAGAGTTAAAGGATGTTCCGAAAGAGAACAGAACCGCAAGGTTTGTAACGGCTATTGCGGTTTGCTTTCCTGATGGAAAAAACTTTACCGTTCGCGGAATTTGTGAAGGATATATCGCAACCGAAAGGCACGGTACAAACGGCTTTGGTTATGACCCTGTTTTTATGACTGAAAAGGGCTGTTTCGGCGAAATGTCACGCGAGGAAAAAGATAAAATCAGCCACAGGGGAAAGGCTTTAGCGGCTTTAAATTTGGAACTTAAAAAATATATTTAATCAAAGGATGAAAATCAGTGTTAAACAGTAGGCAGCGCGCTCAACTACGCGCAATGGCAAATTCTTATGATACAATTGTGCATATCGGAAAAGACGGAATTAAAGAACAAACAATAAAACAAATTGTTGATGCGCTTGAAAAGCGGGAACTTATTAAACTCCGAGTTTTGGAAACCGCACCATATACCTCTCGCGAGGCGGCAGATATTGTATCTCGCGAGGCTTCTTGCGATGTTGTTCAGGTTATAGGTTCTCGATTTATAGTTTATAAAGAAAGCAAGAATAACAAAACAATTAAATTGGTGAAATAGTATGGAAATTACTGCTGTTTTCGGCGGAACTTTTAATCCTTTTCATAAAGGGCATTATGAGATTTTAGAGCATTTATGTTCTCAGTCTTTTATAAAAAAAGTTTTAATTATGCCCGATAGAATTCCGCCGCATAAGGAATGCGATTATTTGGCGCCTGATAATGACCGAATAAATATGTGTCGTCTGGCGGCAGAAAAATTCCCCAAAGCAGAAGTATGCCTTATTGAATTTGAAAGAAAAGGCAAAAGCTACACCTATGATACTGTTAAAGTATTAAAGAAAAAGTATCCAAATGAAAACTTTGCCATTGTTTGCGGTGGCGATATGATTGCAAGCCTTGAAAAATGGTATAAATATGAAAAACTAAAAAAAATGGTTTCGTTTATCGCATTTAATCGCGATGATGATCCCGAATTTAACCGCAATGTTTCTGAATATGTAAGACGCGGAGCTACTATCTTTGTTTTAAATAAAGATATTACCTCGGTCTCTTCTACAGAACTCAGACAAAACCTTGATAAAAAATTATTACCTGATGAAATATATGATTATATAATTAAAACGGGGCTTTATAATGGAAATGAAGATCACTGAATATAAAAACCTTTTAAAATCAAGACTAAAAGAAAAAAGATATTATCATTCGCTTTGTGTTGCGGATGAGGCGAAAAGATTGGCTTTAAAATACGGAGCTGACCCCGATAAAGCCTATCTTGCGGGACTTTTACACGATATAACAAAGAACAGTGAAGAAAAGGAACATTTTGATTTGTTTTCGCAGTATGGCGTTATTTTAAGCCCTATTGAAAAATCTTCACAAAAACTATGGCATGCCATGTCCGGCAGTTTATATGTTAAAAACATACTAAACATCGATGATGAAGAAATAATATCTGCCATTCGTTATCATACAACCGCAAAGGAAGATATGTCGCTTTTTGAAAAGATATTATATCTTGCAGATTTTACTTCTCTTGACCGCGATTATACCGATGTTGATATTATGCGAATACTCGTAGATGTTTCACTTGACAAGGCTATGAAATACGCCTTGACTTACACTATTAAAGAATTAACCGATAAAGGCGCCGCGATACATCCCGATACAATCGCGGCATATAACCAAATAATGCTAAAGGAGATACAAGATGACATCTGAAAATATACTTAAAATCGCCGCCAAGGCGCTTGATGATAAAAAGGGCGAGAATATATCCGTTCTTAAAATTGAAGAGATTTCAAGCCTTGCTGAGTATTTTTTAATAGCAACCGCCACTTCATCAACCCATGTAAGGGCGCTTACAGATGAAACCGAGCAAAAACTAAAAGAAGCGGGTGTTTTGCCACATCACACTGAAGGCAGATCAACCGGCTGGAATATACTTGATTACGGCAGTGTTATTGTTCATATTTTTACTCCTCATGACCGAGAGTATTATGATCTTGACAGAATGTGGGCAGATGCCGAAATAATCGATCTTGAAAGCATTTTATCGTAAAGGGAAGATAAGTTATGAAATACGATTACAAACAAATAGAAAAGAAATGGCAGGACATTTGGGATGAAAAACAAACCTTTGCCGCAAAGAATGACTATTCTTTGCCAAAGTTTTATGCCCTTGTAGAATTCCCGTATCCCTCAGGTCAGGGGCTTCATGTTGGTCACCCAAGGTCTTATACCGCCCTTGATATAGTTGCCCGTAAAAAGAGAATGCAGGGCTTTAATGTTTTATATCCTATGGGCTTTGATGCCTTTGGCTTGCCTACAGAAAACTATGCCATAAAAAACCATATTCATCCTTCTGTTGTAACGGCTGAAAACATTGCTAATTTTAAGCGCCAATTAAAATCACTCGGCTTTTCTTTTGATTGGAGCAGAGAGATAAACACCACCGACCCTTCTTATTATAAATGGACCCAGTGGATATTTATTGAACTATTTAAAAAGGGTCTTGCTTATAAAAAAGAGATGTCGGTCAACTGGTGCACATCCTGCAAGTGCGTTCTTGCCAATGAAGAGGTTGTTAACGGCGTTTGCGAGCGTTGCGGCAGTGAAGTTGTTCATAAGAATAAAAGCCAGTGGATGCTTAAAATAACCGATTATGCCGATAAACTGCTTGAAGGACTTAATACCGTTGATTATATTGACCGCGTAAAAACTCAGCAGAGAAACTGGATAGGAAAGTCTTACGGCGCCGAGGTTTGGTTTAACACCACAAACGGCGATAAATTTCAGGTTTTCACCACCCGTTGTGACACTCTTTTCGGCGCTACTTATTGCGTATTATCACCTGAACATCCGCTTATTGATAAATGGAAAAATGATATAAATAACATCGATGAAGTAGAAGAATACAAAGCACAGGCTGCAAGAAAATCTGATTTTGAAAGAACTGAACTTGCAAAGGATAAAACCGGTGTAAAGCTTGACGGTGTTTCTGCCATTAACCCCGTAACGGGAAAAGAAATTCCCATCTTTATTTCCGATTATGTTTTGATTTCTTACGGTACGGGCGCCATTATGGCTGTTCCTGCCCACGATGAGCGCGATTATGACTTTGCCAAGAAGTTTTCACTTCCGATTATTGAAGTTGTTTCCGGCGGTGATATCAGCGAAAAAGCATATACCGATTGCGATAAGGGAATAATGGTTAACTCCGGCTTTTTAAACGGTCTTTCCGTTGAAGAAGCCAAGAAAAAGATGATTGAATATTTAACCGAGAATAATATCGGTAAACAAAAGGTTAACTTTAAGCTTCGTGACTGGGTATTCTCTCGCCAGCGCTACTGGGGCGAACCTATTCCTATGGTTTATTGCGATACCTGCGGTTGGGTGCCGCTGCCTGAGAGCGAATTGCCGCTTGAGCTTCCGAATGTTGAATCTTACGAGCCCACCGATAACGGCGAATCTCCGCTTGCCAAGATGACCGATTGGGTAAACACAACCTGTCCGCATTGCGGCAAACCGGCTAAAAGAGAAACCGATACCATGCCGCAATGGGCGGGCTCCTCTTGGTATTTCCTGCGTTACTGCGATCCGCATAATGATAAGGAGCTGGCTTCAAAAGAAGCTCTTGAATATTGGTGCCCTGTAGATTGGTATAACGGCGGTATGGAGCATACGACCCTCCATTTGCTTTATAGCCGTTTCTGGAATAAATTCCTTTATGATATCGGTGTTGTTCCCACAAGCGAGCCATATTCAAAAAGAACAAGCCACGGTATGATACTCGGCGAAAACGGCGAAAAGATGTCTAAATCCCGCGGCAATGTTGTAAACCCCGATGATATTATTCGTGACTACGGCGCCGATACTATGCGTATTTATGAAATGTTTATCGGTGACTTTGAAAAAGCCGCGCCTTGGAGTATGGCATCAATTAAGGGTAGCAAGCGTTTCCTTGATAAAGTTTTCTCACTTGCGGATAATCTTATTGATGATAACGGTTACCGCAAAGAATTCGAAAGCAAAATTCACAGAACCATCAAAAAGGTAACCCTTGATATTGATGAGCTTAAAATGAACACCGCAATCGCGGCGCTTATGTCTTTACTTAACGACCTTACTGCCGGTGGAAAAATGACTCGCGGTGAGTTTAAAACCGTTATAACTCTGCTTAACCCGTTTGCGCCTCATATAACAGAGGAGCTCTGGCAGATAGCAGGCTTTGAGGGTATGCTAAACCAAACCGAGTGGCCAAAATATGATGAAAGTAAAACGGTTGATTCTGTTGTTGAGATTGCCGTTCAGGTCAATGGTAAAATCAGGGCGAGAATCAATCTTCCTGCCGATATTGATGAAGCGGGTGCGCTGTCCGCGGCTAAATCAGAAAACTCTGTGGCGGCTGATTTAGCAGGCAAAAACATCATTAAAGAAATTTATGTAAAGGGAAGAATTATAAATATTGTTGCCAAGTAAAAAAGGCAAAAAATAAAGCAATTTTTCCTTGACAACGCGGTTAATAATTGATATAATAATTGCGTTGTCAATTTGATCCATTAGCTCAGCCGGTAGAGCACTTGACTTTTAATCAAGGTGTCCGGGGTTCGATTCCCCGATGGGTCACCATT
>CAMPCO010000061.1 GCA_946646305.1 uncultured Clostridia bacterium
AATGATAAAAGCTCGCGGTCTTCGTTTCCCCAGGGGTAACATCCGCGGCAAAATGGGTCCGCGCCGCCTGAAAGCCCCGCTTCATCGCCATAGAATACTGCGGGAATGCCCGGCAGTGTAAACTGCAAAACCGCGGCGGCTTGAAGCCTCTTCTTTGCAAGGGAAATTTCATCAGCAGTAAGCTTCATCTCGCTTTGGGCTTTGCGGTCGCCGAAATTATCGTCATTCTTTGCAAGGCGGGTGAGTATTCTCGCTGTATCGTGAGTGCCGAGGTGGTTCATAAGAAGGTCTATCGCGCATTTAGGGTACTGGTCGCATATTTCCAAAACAGTGTCGCAAAGGGCGGCGGCGTCGCCGCTTCTTACATACTCGATAATCTTATCGGCAAATGGGTAATTCATAACCGAGTCAAGCTGAGACCCAAGAAGATATCTTCTGCGAACACCATAGCTTATTTTATTTGTCGCGTTTTCCCAAACCTCGCCTAAAATATATGCGTTTTTCTTTGCGGCTTTAAGGGTTTTATTTAGTCTGTCCAGAAAAACATCAGGCAGTTCATCGGCAACATCAAGCCGCCAGCCATCCGCGCCAAGCTTTGTCCAGTGCTCTATAACACCATCCTTGCCGCAGATAAAGTTTATATAATCTTCGTTTTCTTCGTTGACTTCCGGCAGTGTTTTTATACCCCACCAGGATTTATAATCATCCCTTGTTTTGCCGAATTTATACCAGCGGTAATAGGGGGAAGAGCTGTCATTATAAGCGCCGCCGTTTCCGTATCGGCGGTATTTGTTAAAATAAATACTGTCATCCCCGGTATGAGAGAAAACACCATCTAAAATAATGTGAATACCGCGCTTTTTAGCCGCCTTGCACAGGGCTTTAAAATCATCCTCGTTTCCCAAAACGGGGTCAATTTTAAAATAATCGGCGGTGTTGTAGCGGTGGTTTGAATGGGCTTCGAATATCGGGTTTAGGTATATGCAGTTTACACCGAGCGATTTTATATAGTCTAACTTTTCGGTAATGCCTTTTAAGTCGCCGCCGAAATAATCGTTGCCGAGTTGTCTTTCGGTGCCGTTTTGCTCGAAATACGGGGTTTCGCCCCAGGTGTCTCGCAAAACGCGGTCCTGCGGGATATTTTGCCGCTTCGCGCCAGAATTATAAAACCTGTCGGGAAAAATCTGATATATTATTCCGCCAAGCAGCCAGTCGGGTGTGTTTTCCTGCGGGGTATAAACCGTTTGTTGCCAAACCTTGCCCTTTTCTCTTGATACAATGCCGCGGGTAACATTTTCTCTTATAACATAAAATGTACCATAGTCGCTTTCATACCTGAAATAATACCAGTATATCCCTGTATCAAGCGGCAAAGATATTTCATAAATGCCGTAGTCTTCCTTTTCGCCGCACCTTTGCATCTCATATTCCATAAGGTCTTCCGCATCCTTTTCAATAAGCAGAAAAACCTTTTGAACACAGGCATCATTATGCAGCAAAAGCCGTGGCGCAAAGCTTTCGCCGCACGCCATGGCTCCGAATTTATCACGATAAATTTTATCTCTTGAATTATAAGGGTAGTAATTCATAACTTATTTAATGGGCTTAATATGCCAAATTCCATCGGCATAGTCTTTTATTGCCCTGTCGGCAGAGAATATGCCGGAGGAAGCAATATTTATAAGCGACATCCTGTTCCAGGTTTCAGGGTCTTTGTAAAGAGCCATTGCCTTTTCGTGCGCGGCACAATAATCGGCAAAATCTGCCAAAGCCATATAGTTATCGCGCATTATAAGGGTGTTATAAATATTATCAAAACTCTTGCCGCCGATACCGTCCTTAATAAAGTCGAGCGAACGGCGAAGGTCAGCGTTGTTGTTGTAGTATTCGCGGGGGTTGTAGCCCGCCTGACCAAGGCGCAAAACTTCGGGTGTTTGCATACCGAAGATGATAATATTATCATCGCCAACCGCCTTGTGTATCTCAACATTGGCGCCGTCCTCTGTGCCGAGCGTTATAGCGCCGTTCATCATAAATTTCATATTGCCGGTACCGCTGGCTTCGGTAGAAGCAAGGGAAATCTGCTCGCTTATTTCCGCGGCGGGTATCATAAGCTCTGCCAAAGTTACGCGGTAATCTTCCATAAATATAACCTTTAATTTGTCGTTTACCGCTTTATCTTCGTTTATAACCTTGCCAAGGTTATAAATCATTTGAATAACCTCTTTTGCAAACTGATAACTGCTTGCCGCCTTTGCGCCGAAGATATATGTTTTCGGTGTAAATTCCGCGTTCGGGTTATCCTTTAAGTAAAGATAATCTTTTATAATATGCAAAGCGTTAAGGTGCTGGCGCTTGTATTCGTGCAAGCGCTTAACCTGCATATCAACAACAGAATCGGGAGAAAATGATGTTCCGCAGTTTTCGGATAGATAGTTTGAAAGGCGCTCTTTGTTAAGGCGCTTGATTTCGGCAAGCCTTTCAAGCACTGCCTTGTCGTCCGTATATTTTTTAAGCTCTTCAAGCTTTGAAGCATCCTTTATAAAGCCATCGCCGATAAGTTCGCTTATAAAGCCGGCAAGTTCCGGGTTTGCCTGATTCAGCCAGCGCCTGTGAGCAATGCCGTTTGTAACATTGGTAAACTTTTCGGGTGTCATTTTATAGTAATCATTGAATAAAACATCTTTAATGATATTGCTGTGAAGCTTGGAAACGCCGTTTACGGTATGGCTTGCCACAACGCAGAGATTAGCCATTCTTACAACACCGTTTTGAATAATGGCGGTGCGCTCTGCCAGATTGTAGTCGCCCGTTTCATTTATAATCTGCTCACGGTATCTGCGGTCAATTTCGCAAACAATCTGATAAATGCGGGGAAGTCGCATTTTAAAGAGTTCAACCTGCCAGCATTCAAGCGCTTCGGTCATAATGGTGTGGTTGGTGTAAGCCACCGTGCGCGTTACCATATCCCAGGACTTTTCCCATGAAAAATCACATTCATCAAGGAAAAGGCGCATAAGCTCGGGAATAGCAAGGGTGGGGTGGGTATCGTTTATATGAATTGCAACCTTTTCGGGGAATTCATCAAGGGTGGTATGCTTTTGCATATATCTGCGCAAAATGTCCTGAATAGAAGCGGAAACAAGGAAATACTGCTGGCGCAGGCGCAAAGATTTGCCCTCAATATGGTGGTCGCTCGGGTATAATACCTTTGAGATCGATTCCGCCATAGCGCGTTGTTCCATCGCTCTTACATAATCGCCCTCGTTAAAGGCATTCATATCAAATTCATCACATTCCGCACTCCAAAGGCGCAATGTATTTACGGTTTTTCCGTCTTTACCCGCGATATAAAGGTCATAGGGAACGGCGTGAACATTGTTGTAGTTTTTGTGTTCGGTATAATGCTTGCCGTTATCCCACCATTCATCAACATATCCGTCAAAATGAACATCCACGGAAAGCGCGGGCTTCGCGCTTAGCCAAACCTCGCCGCCGGGAAGCCAGAAATCAGGCATTTCGGTCTGCCAGCCATCGGCAAGCTTTTGGCGGAAGATACCAAGTTCATATCTAATGCAGTATCCCATCGCATTGTATGAATTAGATGATAATGCATCCAAAAAACAAGCCGCAAGGCGACCGAGACCGCCGTTGCCAAGTCCCGCATCGGGCTCAAATTCATATAGGTTTTCAAGTTTTACACCATAACCTTTAAGAACCTTTTTAAATTTTTCGGTAAGGTCTAAATTATAAAGGGTATTTTTGAAGTTCCTGCCGGTCAAAAACTCCATACTGAGGTAGTAAACAGTTTTGGCATCCTGCTTTTCGGCGGACTTTTTAAATTCGGTTCGGCGGTCGTTCATAATATCAACCAAAACACCGGCGCTTGCCTTGTAAAACAATTCATCCGAGGCAACCTGCGGTGTAACGCCGAAATTGTGGGATAGTTTTTTTTCAAGCGCAGATTTTAATTCTTGCTCTGTATAGGTCTTCATATATACTCTCCTAAATCAGATTATAATATTATATTATCTATATTATATTACACTATTCGGCCTAAATATTCAACCCTTAAAAAAATGAGACGGGTAAAACCCGTCTCATAATTATTATTTTAACGCTCTTAAAGAGTTTAGCACCGCTATCACCATAACGCCAACATCGGCAAACGCGGCTATCCACATATTCATAAAACCGGCACCAAAGCCGCAAAGAAGCAAAACACCGAATTTTATAAACAGGGAAAAGATAATGTTTTCTATTACTATTTTTTGTGTTCTCTTTGAGGTGTTTATAGCCGTTTCAACCGAGTAAACCTTGTCATCCATCAGCACCGCATCCGCCGCTTCAATAGCGGCATCACTGCCAAGCGCCGACATCGATATTCCAACATCCGCTCTCACTAAAACAGGCGCATCGTTTATGCCGTCGCCTATAAAAATAACGGCGCCGTTTTTGCCTAAATATTCCTCAAGGTATTTAACCTTGTCGCCGGGTTTCAGTTCGCTGTGGTATTCATCTACCTTTAATTTTTCGGCAATGGATTTTGCGGCGCTTTCTCGGTCGCCTGTAAGCATAACAACCTTTATTCCGCGCTTTTTTAATGCGTTTACGGCTTTTGCGGCATCAAGCTTTAAGGTATCACCTATAACCACATGCCCTAAATACTCGCCGCCTGCCGCCACATGAACAATAGTTCCCGCCGAATGGCAGTCGTGGTAATCTATGTTATATCTTTTCATGAGTTTATGGTTGCCCACAACAACCTCTTTGCCGTCTATAACCGAGCGGGTTCCTTCGCCCGCAATCTCGGTGTATTCGTGAATTTCCATAGGCTCCATCTTGCCGTAAGCCGCGCGAAGCGATAGGGAAATGGGGTGGGTTTTTCCGCTTCCCGCCGCGGCAAGGCGCAAAAGCTCGCGCTCGTTTACCTTGTCGGGGTGGATGGCTATCACCTTGAATTCGCCGCGGGTCAGTGTTCCCGTTTTGTCAAAAACGGCGCATTTTGTGCGCGATAGCGCTTCAAGATAGCCGCCGCCCTTTATAAGAACACCCTTTTTCGCCGCCGATGCTATCCCCGCAAAATATGTCAGCGGAATTGAAAGCACCAAAGCGCAGGGGCAGGAAACAACCAAAAACATAAGCGACCTGTAAATATATGTTTTTATTCCGCCGAATATAAGGGAGGGAACCACCGCCACAAGAACTGCCGCAATGCAAACGGCGGGGGTGTAGTATTTTGCAAACCGCTTTATAAAGCGCTCGCTCTTTGATTTCTTTTCCGCCGATTGTTCTACAAGCTTTAATATTTTAGAAGCGGTAGACTCCTCGTAGTCTTTAATAACCCTTATAAGTATTTCGCCCGTAAGGTTAATGGTTCCGCCGAAAACCGTGTCGCCCGTGCTGGCTGTAACAGGTATCGATTCGCCCGTAATGGATGAATTATCGGTGGTGGTTTTACCTTCGGTTATAATGCCGTCAAGCGGCACTCTTTTTCCGGGCAAAACCTTTAAAATATCGCCCGGGCGAACATCTTTTGATAGTATTTCCGTTTCTTTTCCGTCTTTTATAATAAGCGCGGTATCGGGTCTTATATCAAGTAGGCTTTTAATGGTCTTGCGGCTTCTTTCGGTGGCGATATGTTCAAATAGTTCGCCCACGCCGAAAAATATCATAACAAAAACCGCTTCGGGGTATTCGCCTACCGCAAAAGCGCCGATAGATGCTATGCACATAAGAAAGTTTTCATCAAATATTTCGCCGTGCAAAATGTTTTCCGCCGCTTCCTTTAAAACATCAAATCCCGCTATTAAATATGGAACGGCAAACATTATTACTTTTATATATGTTTTAAATTCAAAAATATGGGATACCACAATCGCCGCCACAAGCAGCACCGCCGATATTATAAGGCTTATAATTTTGCCCTTTGTACTCTCGCCGTGTTCGTGTTCGTGATTATGCTCATGCTCGTGCTCGTTGTTATGGCAATGTTCATCTTCACAGCAACAACATTTTTTGCTCATAATATCACTCCTCAATATGCTCCATACCCTGCGCGATTATGGTTTTAACATGGTCATCCGATAGGGAATAGTAGCAGGTTTTGCCCTCTCGGCGGAATTTGATAAGCCGCGCGGCTTTAAGTAGCCTTAACTGATGCGATATAGCCGAAACACTCATACCGAGTACCCGTGCTATATCGTTTACGCAAACTTCGCTTTCAAATAATACATAAAGAATACTAATGCGCGTGCTGTCGCCGAAAAGGCGGTATAGCTCCGCCAAATCATAAAGGGTGTCAATATCGGGCATTCTGCGGTCAATCGCCGAAATTAAGTCAGAATGGGTATCG
>CAMPCO010000062.1 GCA_946646305.1 uncultured Clostridia bacterium
TATATGGCGCAGTAGGAGGGATTTGAACTCTCGCGCCGGTTACCCGACCTACTCCCTTAGCAGGGGAGCCTCTTCACCACTTGAGTACTACTGCAAATGTAAAGTTATATAAAAACAATATTTTAAAAAGCTGGCGGAGAGGAAGGGATTCGAACCCTTGTGGTATTGCTACCAAACGGTTTTCAAGACCGCCTCGTTATGACCGCTTCGATACCTCTCCGTATAAAACACGGTCCCTTTTAGACCGCCCAAACATTCTAACACAAAAAATCTTTATTGTCAACTTGAAACAATCAAATTTTTTTGATACAATGTTTTTATCTTATTATGGGAGTGTATATTTTGGCGAAAAAGCAGGTTTTGGGCACTTTTGCCGCTTTCCTTTCAAACTTTATTTTCGGGCTGAGTTTTATGTTTACAAAAACCGCCCTTAATGTTGCGCACCCGTTTATAATTCTTGCGGTGCGATTTTCGGTTGCTTTTTTGTTTATGAGTGTTCTTTTATTGTTTAGAATTATAAAGGTAAACTACCGCGGCAAAAATCTTTTAGGGCTTTTATTTATGGCGCTATCCCAACCGCTTTGCTATTTTTTGTTTGAGGTTTTCGGCATAAAATATACCACTTCTGCTTTATCGGGCATTATAATCTCGCTGATACCTGTTGTAGTAATAATGCTTTCTTCTGCTATTTTAAAAGAAAAACCGACCTTTATGCAGATTATCTGTTCTGCGGTATCTCTTTTCGGCGTTGCGGCGATAAGCCTTGTTTCAAAGAATACCGGCAAAAACTTTTTAGGCGGAATACTGCTGCTTATAGGGGCGGTTATATGCGCTTCTGTTTTCAACCTTTTAAGCCGCAGGCAGTCGGCCGCTTTTACCGCAACCGAGCGCACCTATTTTATGTTTTTAGTGGCGGCGGCAGGATTTAATATCATATCCTTATTCCGCTTTGGCACAGGGTATGTGAGCATTGCCTTTTCCGCCCTTCATAACACCGATTTTTTGATTGGCGTTCTGTTTTTGGGGGTTGTTTCCAGCTGCTTTTCATTCTGGCTTTACAACTATTCAACCGGGCAAATCTCGGTTATTCGCTCTGCCGCTTTTGCGAATATTTCAACCGTTGTTTCGGTTCTTGCGGGAATGATTATACTAAAAGAGCCTGTTTCCCTTTTACAGCTTATTCTCTGCGTACCGATTATAGCAGGCGTTTTTGGGGTGAATTATTATGCAAAATGAGTTTTTCAGTTGTTGCTTTACAGGGTACAGACCTGAAAAAATGCCCTTTAAAATAGATAAAAACGACCCCGATTACATAGAATTTGAAAACCGACTTATAAACAAAATCATCGAACTTATAAATGCCGGTTGCACCACCTTTATAAGCGGGATGGCAACGGGGTTTGATATTATCGCGGCGGAATGCGTTTTGGAAGCGGCGGAACTTATACGCCACACATCGGTAAGCCTTATATGCGCTATTCCCTTTATTGAGCAGAGCAAATACTATTCCGCGCTTTGGAAAGAAAAATATAACAGATTGCTTCAAAAATGCGACAACGCGATACTTATTTCCGATAAATATTACAAGGGTTGCTTTATGAAGCGAAACATTTATATGGTGGATAATTCCGATATTGTTTTAACCTTTTATGACGGAAAACCGGGCGGCACCAAAAACACAGTTAATTATGCCGAAAGGCTTGGCAGAAAAATTATAAATCTAAATGATGAAAACATATAAAAAAGAAGGCTTTTTGCGCCTTCTTTTTTTCATTTTAGCGTTTTTTTATATCTTGTATTTATTTATAAATTATGATATTATTAAATATATATTCGTAAAGCGAGGTAAAAAACTATGAAATGTCCTTTTTGCGGTTATGAAGAAAGCAAGGTTATAGACTCCCGCCCCACCGACGAGGGCGAGCGTATCAGAAGGCGCAGAGAATGTCTTAAATGCACCAAGCGTTTTACTACCTATGAGCTTATAGAAAGCCTGCCGATAATCGTTATCAAAAAAGACGGCTCACGCGAAGTGTTTGACCGTCAGAAGCTTATGACAGGTATGCTCAGAGCTTGCGAAAAGCGCCCTGTTTCTATAGAAACCCTTGACCATATTATAGATAACATAGAAACGGTTATTCAAAACAATCTTGACCGCGAGGTTAACAGTGATAAAATCGGTCAGCTTGTTATGGAACAGCTTAAGGATATTGATGAAGTGGCTTATGTCCGCTTTGCTTCTGTTTACAGGCAGTTTAAGGATATAAACACCTTTATGGACGAGCTTAACAAATTATTACAGAAAAAATAAAGAGGAAAACCATGACGCAAAACGAACTTATGGCGGAGCTTTTGTTGCCAAACATTAAGCATACGCCCGAGTATTATGAAAATTTATTCCCCTGCCGCGACTTAAAAGAGGGCGCAAGGGTTACCCGTGTGGCGCCGAGCCCCACAGGTTATCTCCACCTCGGCACCCTTTTTACCGCGCTTGTAAACAGAATTTGTGCCACATCATCGGGCGGTATATTCTATACGAGAATTGAAGATACCGATAAAAAGCGCGAGGTAGAGGGCGGAATTGAAAATATAATTGACGGGCTTAACCGTTTTAATATAGCGATAGATGAAGGTTTTATAAGCGGTGAAGAGGAAAAGGGCGAATACGGCCCCTATAAGCAGAGCAACCGCGCCGAAATATATAAAACCTATGTTAAAGACCTTATAAAGAAAGGTCTTGCCTACCCTTGCTTTTGCACTGCGGAAGAACTGGAAGCCGTTCGCCACGAGCAGGAAAAGAACAAAATTCGCACAGGGTATCACGGCGAATATGCAAAGCACCGCAACATAACCTATAATGAGGCAAAAGCCCTTATTGAAAAAGGACTGCCCTTTGTTATAAGACTGCGCTCAGGTGGCAGTGAGCAAAACCGCATAACCTTTGATGATGCGATAAAGGGCAAAATAGAGATGCCCGAAAATGATGAAGATTTTGTTCTTCTTAAATCAGACGGCATACCCACCTATCATTTTGCCCACGCGATAGATGACCACCTTATGCGCACAACCCATGTTCTTCGCGGCGATGAATGGATTTCATCGGTGCCGAAACATATTGAGCTTTTCAAAATTTTGGGCTTTAAGGCGCCTAAATACGGCCATATCTCCCCTATTATGAAGCTTGACAACGGGGCAAAGCGCAAGATTTCAAAGCGCAAAGACCCCGAGGCCGCTGTTCATTTCTTTATTGAAGAGGGATATGAGCCCGAATGTGTTATCGAATACCTTATGACCATTGCCGCTTCCGATTTTGAGGACTGGCGCAGGGCAAACAAGGATGCGGACTACAGAACATTCAAGTTTAACCTTAAAAAGATGAGTGTTTCGGGTGCGCTTTTTGATAACGATAAATTAAATGACATAAGCAAGATTAAAATTGCCGCTATGAATTCCGCGGCAGTTTACGAAAAACTGACCGCATGGGCCGGGGAATTCGACCCCGATTTTTACTCATTGCTTACCGAAAACCCCGACTTTACAAAGGCGATGCTTGCAATCGACCGCGATGACGCGAAGAAGCCGAGAAAAGATATTGCCAAATGGAGCGAGGTTAAGGAGTATTACAGATATTTCTTTAATTCGCTATATAAACCTCAATTTGAAGCGCCCGAGAATTTAGCGCGCGAGGATATGATTGCTTTTCTTGAAAGCTACAAGGCGGTTTATGATGAAAATGACGACCGCTCTGCCTGGTTTGAAAAGATTAAATCTCTCTGCCCGGATCTCGGCTTTGCCGCCGAAACAAAGGACTACAAGGCAAACCCCGAGGCATATAAAGGCAGTGCGGGTGATCTCAGCACAGTGCTTAGGATTGCCATTACCTCCCGCCGCAACACTCCCGACCTTTGCAGTATTATGGCAACGCTCGGCAGAAAAGAATGTTTAAAACGAATTGATGATATGATAGATTTTTTAAGGTGAAAAGAATGGAAGAAAAAGAAAAGGTTACTGAAAATATAACCCCTTCTAACTTTATTTATGATTATATTGATGAGGACCTGAAAGAGGGCGTTTATTCCCATATTCAAACCCGTTTTCCGCCCGAGCCTAACGGTTATTTGCATATAGGCCACGCAAAGGCTATATGCATTGATTTCGGCACTGCCGAAAAATACGGCGGAAAATGCAATCTTCGCTTTGATGATACCAACCCCACCAAAGAGGATGTTGAGTATGTTGATGCGATAAAGGAAGATATTAAATGGCTTGGGTTTAACTGGGATAACATTTATTTTGCTTCTGATTATTTTGATTTTATATACGAATGTGCGCTTAAACTGATAGACAAAGGTCTTGCATATATTGATGAGTCGACCTATGAGGAGATAAGAGACGCGAGGGGCACTCTTACAGAGCCCGGCAAAGAAAGTCCCTACAGAAACAGACCGATTGAGGAAACAAGAGAACTTTTCCGCAGGATGACCGCGGGTGAAATAGATGAGGGCAAAATGGTGCTTCGCGCCAAGATAGATATGGCTTCGCCCAATCTTAATATGCGCGACCCGATTATCTACCGCGTTTTAAAGGCGCACCACCACAGAACGGGCGACAAATGGAAGGTTTACCCGATGTACGACTTTGCACATCCTTTAAGCGATGCAAAAGAAGGGGTTACCCACTCGCTTTGTTCACTGGAATTTGAAAACCACCGCCCGCTTTACAACTGGGTGCTTAAAGCTTGCGATATAACAAGCGAACCGCCGAGGCAGATAGAGTTTGCAAGGATGAATTTGAACTACACCCTTACAAGCAAGCGCAAGTGTTTAAAACTTGTGACCGATAAACTGGTAAGCGGATGGGATGACCCGAGAATGGCAACCATTTGCGGTATGCGCCGCAGGGGCTACCCCGCAAAGGCTATTCGCAACTTTGTGGAAAAGATAGGTGTTTCAAAGGCAAACAGCGTTATAGACTATGCTTTGCTTGAATCTTGTGTCAGAGATTATTTAAACGAGAACGCCGCAAGAGAAATGGTGGTTTTAAGACCGCTTAAAATAGTTATCGATAACTACCCCGCGGACAAGCAGGAGTTTATTGAGGTTGATATTAACCCGAATAAGCCTGAACTTGGCAAGAAAAAGGTTTCTTTTTCAAACGAGCTTTATATAGAGCAGGATGACTTTATGTTAGACCCGCCGGGAAAATACTTCCGTCTTTGTCCCGCAAGAGAGGTCAGACTTAAAGGCGCATATTATATTAAGTATGCTTCCGCTGATATAGACCATGACGGCAACATCACCTGTGTTCACTGCACCTATGACCCCGAGTCACGCGGCGGCGAAACACCTGACGGCAGAAAGGTTAAGGGCACAATTCATTTTGTTGATGCCAAGGCTTCTGTCCATGCCGAGATAAGACTTTATGAGCGACTCTTTAATGTCGAAAACCCGAGCGATGAAGAGGGTGTTTCCTCTTTTGCCGATAATCTTAACCCCGAGTCGCTGACAATACTTAAGGGCGCCAAGGCTGATTTATCGCTTAAAGGCGCAAAGCCGGGCGATACATTCCAGTTTATGAGACAAGGTTATTTCTGCACCGATATTGAGTCGACAAAAGATAAACTTATCTTTAACCGCACGGTGCCGCTTAAAGATTCTTTTTCTAAGAAGGTGTAAAAAATGGTTACCCACGGCGAGATTTTTGATTATTTATGCAAAAAATACCCGCTTGAAACCGCCTGCTCTTTTGATAACCCGGGGTTTCTTGTGGGCGACAGAAACACAGTCACAAAAAAGGCGGTTGTGAGCCTTGATTGTGATAAAAATGCGATTGATTATGCTTTAAGCGTAGGTGCTAATCTTATCATCACCCACCACCCTGTTATTTACGACCCGCTTAAAAATGTTACGGAAGGCAGTGTGGTATACAAGGCCTTAAACCACAAGATTTCCGTTATTTCGATGCACACAAATCTTGATATGGGCGGGGGCGGAGTTAATGATTGCCTTTGCGAGGCTTTGGAACTTGACGGCGTTAAAAAATATGTTGCCGCGGATGGCTTTATACTCAGAAGCGCAAATGTAAAAACCACCGCCGATAAGTTTGCAGAGCATATAAAAAGCAAGCTCGGCTTTTCGGTAAGATATGTAGGAAACGGCGAGATAAGGCGCTTGCTTGTTTGCTCGGGCTCGGGCGGTGATTATATTGATGAGGCTATTGCCTCCGGCTTTGACGGACTTATAGCCGCAGATATAAAGCATAAAATATTTATAAAAGCCATAAACAATAA
>CAMPCO010000063.1 GCA_946646305.1 uncultured Clostridia bacterium
TATTTTCCCGCCGTTGACACTTATTTGATTGTTAATTATAATATTCTTAAAGGATGTGAAAAAATGAAAATAGAGCCGATAGCAACAATAGAAAACAGATTTACCGAAAAATTCGGAATACCGAGGCAAAGCGGAAAGGTTAAAAATATTTCCAAAATTGTTTTTTCGGAAAAATACCGCACAAAAGATGCCATAAGGGGTATTGAAGGGTTTTCTCATATTTGGCTTATTTTCGATTTTTCACTCGCACACAGGGACCACAAGTCGCTGACCGTTCGCCCGCCGCGCCTTGGCGGCAACAAAAGGATGGGTGTTTTTGCCACCCGCTCGCCGTATAGACCTAATTCTCTCGGTCTTTCCGCCGTTAAATTATTAGGGGTGGAAGAAACAGAAAAAGGCCCTGTTTTGCTGGTTGAGGGGGCGGACCTTTTAAACGGAACACCTATTTACGATATAAAACCCTATGTGCCTTATTCCGACAGTATTCCGTCAGCCGCAGGCGGTTTTACCGAAGAAAACACCGATTATTATCTTGATGTTTTGTTCGAAACTGATACAAAAGACATAAACCCGGATATTTTACGCGAGATAAAAGAGATTTTACGCGAAGATCCGCGCCCGCAATACAAAGAAGACGGCGACAAGGTTTATAAAATGAGATACGCAGGTTTTGATATTTCTTTTTCGGTAAAAGATAAATGTGCAAGGGTAATAAAAATAGATGAAAAGAAAATATAAAATAAACGGAAAAAAGATAACGGTTATCCATAAAAGGACAACCGTTTCCACCAATACCGATGCTATGATGATGCCCGAAAACACCCTTATTTTCGCCGATAGACAAACAGGCGGAAAAGGCAGGCTCGGCAGAAGCTTTGAGTCGCCAAAGGGCGGGGTTTATATGAGTTTAAGCCTTTATAGGAATTATTCCGCCGCAAGACTTACAACCGCCGCCGCAGTTGCCGCCGCCAAAGCGGCAGAAACCCTCGGCAGATTTGATATAAAGATAAAATGGGTTAACGACCTTTATCTTGAAAATAAGAAAATCTGCGGAATTTTAGCCGCGGAAAAAACCCAAAACGGCGAGATTTCCGCCATGGTTTTAGGGCTGGGGCTAAACTTGGTTGAAAAGGAACCCTTTTCGGCAGAGCTTTCAAAAAAAGCGGGATATTTATTTAAAAAAGGCAATTTTTATCTTTTAAGAAAAAGGTTTATAAAGGCTTTTTTAGAAGAATTTTATTCTCTTTTGGATGATAATAGCGGCACCGTTTTAAATGAATATACAAAAAGAGATTATCTTTTAGGCAAAACGGTGGAATTTTGCATCGATAACCAAACGCTTACAGGCACTGCCTCAGGCTTTGATAAAGATATAAACCTGATTGTTAAAACGAAAGACCGCGAATACCGGTTAAGCTTTGGTGAGGCGAGGCTTATTTCCTATTAAGGCGTAACCGCATCCTTTATTTCATAAGGCGAGATGCATTTTGTTAAAAAAAGACCGCCGAAATATGCAAGGGTGGAAATCGAGAAAAACAGACAAATAAAAATAAGATTATCCTTTGTAAGAGCGGGTAAAACGAGCGAGAGACCTTTTGTAATAATTATTCCGATACAAAGCGGCAAAAATATCGATTTTGTAGTGTTTATACTGCAGTCGCTCTTTTTAAAAAGCATGGTGATATTTAATGCGGCGGTATAAATATTCGAAAAATACATAACAAAAATAAAACCGGTAGCGCCGTATCGCGGCAATAGAATTAAAACGCCTAAAAGCCGCAAGGCGCTGTCCGACACGCCGCAGAAAAATGAAAACCGCTGACAATCAAGCCCTTTAAGCAAGCCATCGCAAACAACATCGATAAACATAAGGGGTAAAAGCGGCGCTAAAAGGCAAAGCAAAACCCCGACCGAATTTGTTTTATATAAAAGCATACCTATCTGCCTGCCGCAAAAGGCAAACTGGCAGGCAAAGATAATCGAAATAATAAGGGTAAGGTTTATTATTCTGCCGCAAAGCTCTTTTACAACCAGGCGGTGACCCTTTGCCCCCGCGGCGGAGATTTCGGGCACCAAAAGGGAAGATATTGCGCTGAAAAAACCTGACGGAAAGAGTAAAACGGGCAGCGCCATGGCTTTTATATTACCGAAAATTTCAAGAGAGGCCTTAGCGCCCATGCCGCTTTTTGAAAGCCCTTTCGGCACCATTATGCTTTCCGCGGTTCTAAGCGCGAGGCTTATATACCTGCCGGCGGTAAGCGGAAAGGAAATTCTAAGTACCTGCCGCATTCCGCAGACATAAGGCGCAGCGCCGCAGATTAGTTTTTTAGCCCTTTTTCGGTAGCTTAAATACAAATGAAGCGCGCAAACCGTCTCGGAAATGCAATCACCGAGAGATAAAGCAATACAGGAAGCCACAATGCCGTATTTTGAAAAACGAACAACCAAAGCGAATGATACCCCGATGCGGATAATCTGCTCAAAAATCTGAGAAAAAGCCGAGACCGATGCTTTTCTCACCGCGAAGAAAAACCCTCTGAAGCAGGCGGAAAAGCCGACAGGTATGATAGATAAAGACAAAATTTTAAAGCAGGTTTCAAAGCTATTGTTTCCTATTGATATATTGCTTATAGTACCCGAAAAGGAAAACATAACAGCCGCTGAAAAAAGGGCGGTTATGAGCGTTATTAAAAATGCTTTTTTTATAACGGGCCTGAAATCGCGCGAAAGGGAAATACAATCGGCGCAAAGCCTTGTTACCGCAACGCTTACTCCCGTTTGAGAAAAGGCGCAAAAAAGCCAATAAACCGATATTATGAGCTGGTATGCGCCCATTCCCTCGCCGCCGACCCTTGCCGCCACCCAAACTTTAAATACAACCCCTAACACCCTGAGAATCAGTGAAGATGCGGTGAGTATTACGGCGTTTTTAATAAAAATCGGCTTTTTCATCTTTTGTTTCCCGTCCTTTTCCGTTTTAAGTAATATATGATAATAAATATTGAAAAAATAACCTTTAAAGAGTAAAATAACCATATAAACATAAAAGGAGTAAAGATATGAAATCACCGCTTGCGGACAGAGCAAGGCCTGTCACAATAGACGAGGTTTCCGGCCAGACACATCTGCTCGGGAAGGATAAAATTCTTCGCAGAATAATCGAGTCGGGCGATATTCCGAACCTTATTTTTTACGGCCCATCGGGTGTCGGTAAAACAACCGTGGCGAAAATCATTGCCAATATGTGCGGCAAAAAGCTTTGCTATCTTAATGCCACAACCGCTTCCACCGCCGATATAAAAGAGATTATCGGCGAAATAGGTTCTATATCCGCTCAAAACGGAATACTTTTATATCTTGATGAGATACAGTATTTTAATAAAAAACAGCAGCAGATATTACTCTCTTATATAGAAAACGGCGATATAACCCTTATCGCTTCAACCACTGAAAACCCCTATTTTTATGTATATAATGCGATTTTAAGCCGCTCAACGGTTTTGGAATTCAAAGCCCTTTCGGCAGAGGATATCGCCTCTGCCTTGCGCCGTGCGGTAGGTATTTTATCGGCGGAATCAGGCAAGAATATTACCATAGAAGAAAAGGATATTGCCAAAATCGCAAGAGCCGCCGCCGGTGATGTGAGAAGAGCGCTCAATATGTTAGAACTCTGTTTTATGTTAACCGATGAAAGCGGCAAAATAACAGATGATACAATAGAGCAAATTCTCGCCGGAAATGCGGTGAGATATGACCGCGAAGGCGATGAGCATTACGATATAGTATCGGCTTATCAAAAATCTATGCGCGGGTCCGACCCCGATGCCGCGGTTTATTATCTTGCGCGCCTTCTTGCCGCGGGCGATTTGCCCAGCGCTTGCAGAAGACTGATGGTTTGCGCCAACGAAGATGTCGGTCTTGCCTATCCTCAGATAATTCCCATCGTTAAAGCCGCGGTTGATACCGCACGGGATGTCGGTCTGCCGGAAGCCAGAATACCCCTTGCAAACGCGGTGATTTTAGTTGCTTCTTCGCCAAAATCAAATAGCGCATATATGGCTATAAACGATGCAATGGCGGATGTTGAACGCGGCGCCACCTATCCCGTTCCTCGACAGCTTCAGAATAAACACTTTGATGGAGCGGATAATGACCACCCCGGGCAAAACTATCTTTACCCGCATGATTATGATAGGCATTATGTAAACCAACAGTATTTGCCGGATGAGATAAAAGACCGCAAGTATTATAAGGCGGGAGACAATAAATCGGAGCAAAAATTTGCCGAGCATTTAAAAAGCATAAAATCTAAGTAAACGAAAGGAAAAAGGCGCTATGACCTGTAATTTGCCCTATAAGACCTGCACCCTTTTGAGAATAAGGGTGGTTCTTCTGACCCTTGTTTTAGAAGCAGGTCTTGTTTATATGGCAATCGCTTTATCGAAGTACTTTTATATACTTGTGGCGGCTTTGGGACTACTATGCCTTTTTTTCTTATGCTTTTATATTCCCCGCTTTGTAAAGAGCACCGAGATCACCGTATCTAATGATGGTGTTATTGTAAAATACGGTGTTTTTTATAAAACCGAAAAGATTATGCCGATATTAAGGCTTATCTTTATGGAAACCCATCAAACACCCCTTGCCCGCCTTATGGGGCTTTGCGCGGTGTCGTTTTTGGGCGCCAAATCAAGAGTTACCATACCTGAAATCAGCAATATGGACGCAGAAAAGCTTTTTGCGCTTGTAAAAGGGTCAAAATCGGGTGAACAAAATGGATAAAGCCACCATATTTAAAGCCCACCCCATTTATATTTATAAAATGCTTAAAAGATTTGTATTTGTGCTTATTCTTCCCGTACTTAAAGGCGCAATACAATATATACTTTACCGCCGTATTTCGGGCGTTATTCTGCTCGAAAGCATAGCGCTTGCCGCCATAATCGCTTTGTCCGTTTGGCGGCTTTTATCGTTTAAGGTGGTACTTGTGAGCGATAATCTTATAATAGAAGATGGCGTTATTTTGCGAAAACGGGCGGTAATACCGATAGAAAACATATCAAGTATCGCCATTACAAGCCATTTTGTTATAGGTGTTTTCGGTGCGGTAAATGTCAGCGTTAACACCGAGTCGGGTATTTACGGCAGAAAAGATTTCTCCTTTAAAATGTATAAAAAGGATGCCGCAGTCTTTGAAACAATGATTTACGGCAGTCCCTCACAGGTTGAAATAAAGTTCACTCCCGGAAAAATCGCCCTGCTTTCGGCAACCGCTTCGGCCTCCCTTACGGGACTTATAGTCGGTGTGCCGGTTATAAACCGCATAGGTCGACTGCTTAATGTCGGAGTAGATAGGATACTAAGCGATATAACCGAGCTTTCAAAGAGCATAAAATCTTATTTTCCGCCGATAGTAAACGCGATAACCATTGTGTTTATTGCGGTTTACGGCCTTTCCTTTTTAATCGCCCTTTCCCGCAATATGTTTTTCAGAACAAGCACAAACAGCGAAAAAATAGAGATAAAATCGGGGCTTTATTTTAAACACAAGCGCATTTTTAAAATATCGGCGGTAAAGGATGTTTGCATAGACCAAACGCCCCTTATGCGCGCCTTTAAAATTTTCACCATGCGTGTCGGCATAGGCGGTTACGGCGGGGAAAACGGCGAAAAATCTACCATAGTTCCCGCGATGAAAAAAAGGAAGATAAAGGAGATTTTTTCTCCCCTTTTCCCTCTTCTTGCCGAAAAACCCGACTATGTATACTGCAAAAAGGATAAACTGACCCGCAGGCGGTTTCTTATGCTGCCGAATATTTATGTTTTGATTATTTTAGGAGTTACCGCCCTGCTTATAATCTTTCTCCCCTCTTTTGAGCGGCTTTTCCTCTTTGCGGCGATAGTTTCTCTCTGTTTTGTTTCTTATTATGGCTATATTTCACTCATAAACCAAAAGATATGCGGAATCAGTATAGGTAAAACCGTTGTTGCAAAAGGTGTTTCGCGTTTTACTGTTCGCGAAATGTATACCCCGGCTGATAATATCGGGCTGATAAAAATTATGAGAACACCCGTTGATATAGCCAAAAACACCTGCCGCGTAACCGTTCAGGTCAGGTCGGAAAGCTCCGATAG
>CAMPCO010000064.1 GCA_946646305.1 uncultured Clostridia bacterium
CCTGTCCATTTACTCTCCCCGACCTCGCTTTCCAAAACACCTGTATTGGCTTCGATAACCGCAAGCGGGGTTTTAAGCTCGTGGGAAGCATCGGAAATAAACCTCTTTTGCATATCAAGAGTTTCTTCAACCGGTTTTACTATCTGCTTTGTAATTCTTTTTGCAATAAGATAAACCAAAGCAATCGCAAAAACACCGATAACAACAGTAATTATTATATTTCGGTTTAACCGATTTATGGTTTCACTGCTCTCAATCAGGGTTATCTCGTTTATATTTTCATTACCTTTAATGGACATTTTTCTGAAAATATAACTGCCCACAATTCCGTTTTCCGCTGATTTTTGAGCCGCCGCTTCGGCGTATTCTATAATACTGCTGTCAATACCATCCGTATTTTGCGCTTTTAGGTTTTCATCAAGCATTATGCGGTAAACACCATCAATATTTATATCATTTTGCTTTATGGGAATATCTGTTTGGTCAGCGGGCTTTTCGCCCATTTCACCATCAAAGTTTTCATCAATTTCCCGCCTGCCGCCCATAAAACGGTCAATCATAAAGCCCGATGAATTTATTGTTTCCCTATAAGTGGAAACCGAATAAAAAACAGTTATGCCCACAATGATAACCGAAAGCGATATGGTGATTATAAGAATTATTTTTCTTTTCAGTTTACTTATCATTATCTTTCTCCAGCTTGTAGCCAAGTCCTCTTACAGATTTTATTTTTACGGTTGAATGAATTAGATTTAGTTTTCTTCTTAAAAATGTTATATAAACCTCAACATTGTTATATTCCGCTTCGCTATCGTATCCCCAAATCTTTTGGGCTATTGTTTCCCTTGAAGATATTTGATTTTGGTTTATAAGAAGTTGCTCGAGTAGCGCAAGTTCTTTTCCGCTAATTTGAATTTCCTCATCCGTACAGCTAAGCTTTGCGGTTTTGGTGTCAAGAGTAATATCGCCAAAGGAAAGCCTGTTTGTATCCTCAATTTCATGGGTCCTTTTAAGGGCTATTTTAACCCTGGCAATCAGTTCCCTTACCGAGAAAGGCTTGGTTATATAATCATCCGCGCCGTTTTCAAGACCGTTTAGCTTATCGCTCATCTGCGATTTTGCCGTTAGCATTATAACGGGAGTTTTAATACCTTCTTCCCTGATGGTTTTAAGAATATCAAACCCGTTTTTGCCGGGAAGCATAACATCAAGGAGTATAAGGTCATAAGTATCGGTTAGCGCTTCATATTCGCCATCTAAACCGTTTGGTTTTATAACCGCGTTAAAGCCTTCTTTTTTCATAGACTCTCTTACCGCATCGGCAAGACTGTATTCATCTTCTATAATCAGGATGTTCATATAATCACCTCTTTAAAAGATATACACCATAAACATTGAAAAATAATTGAAAATACCGAATAAGCATTTGCCTATTCGGTATTATATCATAAATTATAAAATTTTACTAATTATATTTTGGAAGCGGGCCAAACTTATCAAGCGGGAAAACGCGGCAAACAACATGACCTAAAATATACCTTGTATCAATCATACCGTCTTTTCCTATTTGGCTTGAACGGCTGTCAAGCGATACATTTCTATTGTCGCCAAGCACAAAAACGCAGCCCTTTTCAACCGTTACGGGAAACTCAATATCATATTTAAGATTAGTCGGGGTTTTAACATAAGGCTCATCCAGTGCCACCCCGTCAACATAAACTATTCCCTTTTCAAAGTTTATATCAACCGTTTGATTTTCCGTTGCGATAACGCGCTTGATTATCGGCAGATTGCTTCTTTCGGTGCCGTTTTTATATGTATTGTCAACATTGCGGGAAATTACCACAACATCGCCATACTGCGGCTTATAGAAAAGATTTGTTATAAGCACCTTTTGATTTTCAAGAAGGGTGTTTTCCATAGATGTTCCTTCTATGGTGGCGGGTTTTAAAACAAATGTAAAAAGCAGAATGATTACAACTATAACAACAGAGAAGATATGAAGCCAATCAAAAGCCTCATTCTTTATTTTTGTTTTAAAGGGTACGATTTTTTCTTCATCTGATTGCTCTTCAATAATAAAACCATCCTTATTCATTTCAGACATACTGTTCACCCACCTTAAAAAACGGGGGAATCAGCATAGCCGATCCCCCATTATTTTGTAATTATTAACCGATAAGCTCTTTAACCTTGGCAGCCTTACCAACTCTATCACGGAGATAATAAAGCTTAGCTCTGCGAACTTTACCTCTTCTTACGGTTTCAATCTTTGCAACAGAGGGAGAATGAACCGGGAAAACGCGTTCAACGCCAACACCATAAGAAACACGGCGAACGGTTACGGTTTCGGAAATGCCGGAATTGTTTTTGGCAATAACGGTACCCTCAAAAACCTGAATTCTTTCTTTTTCGCCTTCTTTGATTCTAACATGAACCTTTACGGTGCTGCCTATTTCAATCTGAGGCAGGTCGGTCTTTAACTGATCGGCAACAAGTTCTTTAATATCCATCGAATTTTTCCTCCTTAAATTTTTCAGAAGTTCATACGCCCCATGGGCCAGAGGACCATCCGCTTCAATGTCGATATCTCGGCATTAAACCCACCTTTTAAGGCAAGGTGAAATTAAATGCTAAAATATATTATCACAAACCTTTTTAAAAATCAAGTGTTTTTTTGAATTTTGAATGCCTTTTAAAATAACTATTGACAAAACACCCCTTTTAGTGTGATAATATCATAGATATATTCTTTTATATTCGGGAGTTTTTTAAATGCGTGTTATTACAGGGCTTGCCCGTGGTAAGATTTTAAAAACAGTCCCGGGCAGCGATCTTGTTCGCCCCACCTCTCAAAAGGTTAAGGAATCTATTTTCAGTTCCATTCAGTTTGATATTGAGGGCAGGCGCATTCTTGATTTGTTTGCCGGTTGCGGCCAGCTTGGTATTGAGGCTTTAAGCCGCGGTGCCGAAAGCGCCGTTTTTGTCGATAATTCCGATGTTTCTTTATCGGTTGTAAGAGATAATCTTTCCGGCACGCCGTTTATGGATAAGGCAAGGCTTGTAAGAAACAATTATCATTCTTTCCTGCTTTCCTGCAATGATATGTTTGATATTGCTTTTCTTGACCCGCCCTATAAATCGGATTATATAAACGAGGCATTGCCTTTGGTTGAAAAACTTATGAGTGTTAACGGAACTGTTTTTTGCGAACACCCGAAAGAGGTTGCCTTGCCGGAAGCGGTAGGCGGTCTTATAAAACACAAAGATTATCATTTCGGCAAAATATATGTAACCGCTTATAAAAAGAGGGACCTTAAATGAAGCAAGTTGCTATCTGCCCCGGAAGTTTTGACCCCATTACCAAAGGGCATTTGGATATTATAAGCCGCACCGCCGGTCTTTTTGATAAGGTTATAGTGCTTATTCTTAAAAATGATACCAAGCATTATTCCTTTTCAATAGAAGAGCGCAAGGCTTTTATCGAAAAATGTATTAAAGATTTACCCAATGTATCGGTTGATACTTATGACGGACTTTTGGCGGACTATGCCGCAAAGAATGATATTTCCGTTATTGTTAAGGGTTTACGCGCTATGTCTGATTTTGAATATGAATTTCAGATGGCGCTTACCAACCGCAAGCTGAACAAGCAGGTTGAAACATTGTTTTTAACCACCAGTGCGGAGAATATGTATTTAAGTTCAAGTATGGTAAAACAGATTGCCGGTTTGGGCGGCGACATAAGTGATTTTGTCCCGAAAGAAATTCTCGGCGATATACTTGAACGATTGCAAAAAAACAATTAAAGAAAGTTTAAATGGAGGATGAATAACCATGACACTTGATGAATTATTGGAACAGTTTGATGCCGTGCTCGACAGCGGTGTCAAAATCCCCGGCAAAAAGACTATTGTTGACATTGAAAAATTGCGCGCAGTTGTTGACGATATTCGTCTTAACATCCCAAGCGAAATCAAACAGGCTCGCGGAATTGTTGCCGACCGTGCCGACATTATCACCACCGCCAAGCGCGAAGCCGATGGCATTATAAAGAATGCCGAAGAGCGCGCAAAGGCTATGGTAGGTCAGCAGGAAATCGTTAAGAAAGCCCAGGAAAAGGCTACCGAAATCATTTCCAATGCTCAGGGTAAGAGCCGCGAAATGAGAAAGGCTGCTCAGGACTTTGTTGATGATCTTATGCGCCGTGCGGATGAAGGTCTTACCTCTAACCTTGCAGAGATAAGAAAAACCCGCGCCGCATTAAAGCAGCAGATCCCCTCAACTAAAGACTAATAGAAAAATTTAAAGACCGCCGAACGGCGGTCTTTTTTTATGGAATAATAATAATTTTTGATTTGTTGTTTATATATTTAAGGCATATAAGCATATCTTTTTCTTTTACTGCGATACAGCCCGCAGTATATGGCTTTTCGCCTATGCAATGCAGGAATATGGCGGAGCCTCTTCCCTTTTTACAAGCCTTATTATAGCCTATATCTATCGCATATTTATATTCCGATTTAAAATCGAACAAATGCTCTGCCGAAGAAAAATCTATCGGCGTTTTTTTCACACAAATCAGCTTATTATAAAACCTGCTTTTTATATCATCAACAAAGTAGTGGTCGGGAGTAATTTTAACATAATTCAAAGCCGTTTCAGGTCTTTCTTTTAAGCCAAAGGCAAAGCGGGGCGAGAATATGCCGAGGGGTGTTTTTTTATCCCCTTCCTTTTTAAAATACGCAAACCCGTTTTTGCCGATTATTGCCTTGCTTTTAAGCAGAATTTTAACTTTAAATCTATAAATATTAAAAAGCAGAATTTTGTTTTTTCTAACAATTAAAAATGTACATCCTGTTTTTTGATTTTCGCTTGATGTACTCATTTTATAAGGTCTTTAATCACCTCGCCTGCCATAATAAGCCCCGCTACCGACGGCACAAAAGGTACAGAACCGGGGGTTCTGCCGTTTTCCTCTTTTATAATAGGCGGCTCATTAGAATATACTACCTTTAAACTCTCTATATTCTCTTTTTTAAGCAGATTTCTCATAACGCGGGCTAAGGGGCAGACCTTAGTTTCATAAATATCCGCCACCTCGAATTTTGTGGGGTCAAGCTTATTCCCTGCCCCCATAGAGCTTATAATAGGCACACCCTCTGCCTTGGCAGATTTTATAAGGCGAACCTTATCGGTTACGGTGTCTATTGCATCGATAATATAGTCATATTCTTTTAGATTAAACTCTTTTTCATTTTCCTTAGTATAGTTATAGCAAACAGCGGTAACTTTACATTCGGGGTTTACAAGTTCTATTGCCGATTTTGCGGCGAGGGGTTTTCTTTCGCCCAAAGTTTTAGTATTGGCATAAAGCTGGCGATTAAGGTTAGAGGGCGAATAGCAGTCGCCATCCACAAGGGTGATGTTTCCCACACCCGCGCGAGCAAGCGCCTCGGCGGCGTAAGAGCCTACACCACCGACACCGAAAACAATAACCCGTGACCTTTTAAGCCGCTCTATCGCGGTTTCCCCTATTAACATCCTGCTTCTGGTATAAATATCTTCCATAATCTGTTCCTTTGCCTTTTTGATAACTGTATTATATTAAAAAAGCAAAAATAAAGCAATAAAAATAAAAATTACCCTTGATTTTTTAAAACGATTAAATTATAATATACTGGTCGCACGGAGATGTCGCCTAGTCCGGTCGAGGGCGCACGATTGGAAATCGTGTAGGACG
>CAMPCO010000065.1 GCA_946646305.1 uncultured Clostridia bacterium
TTAAACCTTTTTACCGACAAATGCAAAATCTATATAGCCGTTGCCGTTATCCATATAGATCTTTGTAATGGCTGAAGTATAGGCCATATTAGTTGATTCAAATGCAAAGGGCAAAATATTATGCTTTGAAAGCAGTGTTTCCTGCGCTTTTTTTGGATCGCCCGATAGACCAAACTGCGCAAGATATTCATCAGTACTGCTGTTATTCGCCGTAATCGGGAATAATGCAAACTGTAAATCTTTTTTATTTAGTTCTTTTTGCAATGTAGAAAGCGATGTGCTGCTTTGCATATTTATAAACGCGGATAGATTATTCTGCCAATGGCCGAGCAAATCATTTGCAGCAGATTTAATTTCATCGTTTTCATAGAAATAAAGTGTTGATGGCGGAAATTTATTATCCGGCAGATCTTTTATTATCTCCGAAATCTGCGCTTTTGCAGAGGCAATATCATAACTCGGAAAGCCTGCTCCATCCGCCTGCGTTTCGTTCAGCACACCGGGATAAATAGATTTTGCCGATTTAAAGCCTTCGCCCAAACTGTCTTTATAAATCTCGCTTGAAAAAGCGGTAAGCAGGGCGTTTTTAATTCTTAAATCAAATTCATCGCCTATTGTAAGCATCCAGCATTTATTCTCGCAAGAAGCAATGTTTAATTCATTCTCCTTTGCATTTTTAATTTCCGAAGACGGAATGAAGGCAATATCGCAATCATTATCGGCCAGGCTTGAAACCAAGTTTTTTTCATTCTTTAAAGTAAAGAAAACACCGCCGTTTTCGGCTTCAAAAGCGCCTTTATAATTCTCATTTTTATAAAGCCTTATCGCAAATTTTTCTTTGCTCCATTTATAAATATCATAACTGCCGTTGCAAAGAATGGTTTTAGCCGTTTGACCGTATTCACCCTCTGTTTTGTAAAAGTATTCCCTGTTGCAAGGCATGGCAACAGATGTTGAGAGTGTTTCAAGAAACATCGGGTCATCTTTTTCAAGGGTTATTACAACACTATCCCCCGCCGCCTTTACAGAAAGCGCGGAAACATCCGCATTATTGCCATATACCTCTTTGGCGCCTTTAATACAAAAGAGCCTGTTTACAAACGGTGCCGCGGTTGTTTTTTGAACAGCCCTTTGAAGACCGAAAACAAAATCATCGGCGGTAATGGGTGTTTTGTCGCTCCATAAAAGGTTTTCTCTGAGTTTAAAAGTATATTTAAGTCCGCTTCTCTGATACTTTTCGCAGGCTCCTTCAACAATATTTCCGTTTTCATCTTTGCGCATAAGACCTTCAAAAAGATTTCTTACAAGCATTAGTTCCCCATCATCCGAAGCGGTTTGCGGGTCAAGATTTTTAGGCTCGTTTTCAAATTCAAAATATATTATTGCTTTACTGCTCTTGCTCTCACACGAGGCAAGCGAAAAAACAAAAACGATTGCCAGGATTATTGATGCAATCTTTTTAAAACAGTTCATCATTTCATTCCCCATTATCAGTATGAAATAATTATATATAATATTTTTAACTATTTCAATAACTATTTTTTAATGTTTGTAAAGAAAAAAACTTGACAAAGCAAAAAGAAAAGTGTAAAATACAAAATGTAAAGAAAAAAACTTGTCATTATTCTGATTTAAGGGGTGCGCTTTATGGCAAAAGATTTGCGCATTGGCGCATTGCTTGATGTTTACGGTGCTTTTTTAAGCGATAAGCAGCGCGCTATCGCCGAGCACTATTATTTTGAAGATCTATCCCTTTCCGAGATAGCTGAGAATGAAAACATCAGCCGCCAGGCGGTTCGCGATCTTATTCGCCGAACGGGAGAAACCCTTGAAAAATATGAAGACAAGTGCGGCTATTACAAAAAGTTTTCTTCTTTAAAGCAGCTTGCAAGTCAAAGCGATGCAGATTTTAAAAAAATAAAAGAGATTATAGAAACATTATAAACCTGAAAGCGAGATTAAAATGGCATTTGATAATCTTACAGATAAATTAGCCTCTGTTTTTAAAAAGCTTAAAAACCGCGGTAAACTCAGCGAAAGCGATGTTAAAGAAGCAATGCGTGAAGTTCGCCTTGCTCTTCTTGAAGCGGATGTTAACTATAAAGTTGCAAAAGATTTTACAAATCGGGTTGCCGAAAAATGCATCGGTCAAAATGTTATGGAAAGTCTTACCGCGCCGCAAATGGTTATAAAAATCGTTCGCGAGGAATTAACAGCACTTATGGGCGGCGACCAGGCAAGGCTTAAAACCGCGCCGAAAATTCCGACTATTATTATGATGTGCGGTCTTCAAGGCTCAGGTAAAACAACCCATTCGGCAAAGCTTGCCCGCCTTTTAAAATCAAAGGGCAGCAGACCGCTACTCGTTGCTTGCGATATTTATCGACCTGCCGCGATTGAGCAGTTAAAGGTTGTGGGCAGTCAGGTTGATGTTCCCGTTTTTGAAATGGGTACCGAAAAGCCCGAAAAAATTGCGGTAGAAGCCGTAAAGCATGCAAGAGACCACGGCTATGACTATGTGATACTCGATACTGCCGGACGCCTTCATATCGATGAAGAGCTTATGGCAGAACTAAAAAGAATAACCGAAGCAGTTGATGTTACCGATATTCTGTTGGTTGTTGATGCAATGGTCGGTCAGGATGCCGTTAATATTGCAAAAGCATTTAATGAAATTCTTGAAATTGACGGCGTTATTCTTACCAAGCTCGATGGTGACACCCGCGGCGGTGCGGCGCTTTCTTTGCGCGCAGTAACCGGCAAGCCGATAATGTTTACCGGTGTCGGCGAAAAACTTGACCAGCTTGATGAATTCCACCCCGATCGTATGGCTACGCGTATTCTCGGTATGGGCGATGTTTTATCATTTATCGAGCGGGTTGAAAACGAGCTTGATGAAAAGAAGGCGGAAGAAGCCGCAAAAAGGCTTCAGGAAAACAAGTTTGATATGAATGATTTGCTTGACCAGTTCCGCCAAATTAAAAAAATGGGCAGTCTTAAAAGCCTTGTTTCAATGATCCCCGGTATGGACAGAAAACTAAAAGATGTAGATATTGATGACAGGCAGATGCTTCGTGTTGAAGCGATAATTACATCTATGACCAAAAAAGAGCGCGCTCATCCCGATATTATCAACGCCTCCTGCCGCCGCAGAATTGCCGCAGGAAGCGGAATGAAGGTTGAGGATGTTAACCGCCTTATGAAGCAATATGAACAGATGAAAAAAATGTTTAAGCAGATGAATACAAGAGGCGGCAAGAAAAAGCTTATGCGTTCGTTTGGCAATATGGGCGGAATGAACCCGGGTAATTTTGGTTTTTAAAGTTTTTTAACTTAAAAAATATAAATCTTATTTTGGAGGTGTATTAACAGTGGCAGTTAAAATCAGACTTCGCAGAATGGGCGCTAAGAAGGCTCCCTTCTATCGTATTGTTGTTGCTGACTCTCGCTATCCGCGTGATGGTCGTTTCATCGAAGAACTCGGCTACTATGATCCCACAAAGGATCCGGCTGAAGTACAGGTTGATGCAGACAAAGCAAAACAATGGATCGGCAACGGCGCTCAGCCCACCGATACCGTTAAAGCCCTTCTCAAAAAGAACGGCATAATCTAATTTTTAGGAGACTTTAAAATGAAAGAACTTCTCATAGCAATAGCATCGGGTCTTGTTGAAGATCCTTCTGCTGTTACAGTTGATGTTCATGAACCCGATGAAGAAGGCGTTGTAGTTTATCACCTTCACGTTGCGGAGAACGATATGGGCCGCGTTATCGGTAAGCAGGGTCGTATTGCCAAGGCAATTCGCACTGTTATGCGCGCCGCCGCCAATCGTAACGAACAGAAAGTTGCGGTTGAAATCGACTGATTATAAAGCCCGCCGCAAGAGCTTTGTCTCTAAAAGCGGGCTTTAGTTTTTTAGAGTGTGATTATGAAAAAAGATTATTTAAAAATCGGAAAGATTGTCGGGACTCACGGTGTCAGGGGCATGGTAAGAATAGACCCCTGGGCTGATGACGGCGCTTTTTTAAAGAACTTTAAATCATTTTATCTCGATGATAAAACCGAATTAAAGCTTGCAAATATTACTCCGCATAAGAATATTGTTATCGCTAAAATAGCCGGCGTTGAAACAATAGAGCAAGCGGAAAAATTCAGAGGGGCAGAGCTTTCTGTTTTACGCTCTGAAGTGCCTGAAACACCCGGCAGATATTATATAGAAGAAATACTCGGTGCAACTGTTAAAGACAAAGATACAGGCGCCTATTTAGGCAAACTTACAGATGTTTATAAAACCGGCGCAAATGATGTTTGGCAGGTTACAAATGACGGCAAAGATTATCTTTTGCCCGTTATAGAAAGCCTTGAAATAAAGGTGGATCTTGAAAATAATGAAATAACCTTAAAACCTTTGAAGGGAATTTTCAGTGATGAAGATTGATATTATGACCCTTTTCCCCGAGATGTGCGAAAGGGTGCTTAGCGAGAGTATAATCGGCAGGGCGAGAAAGCAAGGTTTTGTTGATATCGCCTGCCATAATATAAGAGATTTTGCCGGCAATAAGCACGGCAAGGTTGATGATATGCCCTATGGCGGCGGAATGGGAATGGTTATGGCGGCAAAGCCTATTTTTGACTGCTACTCTTCCCTTTTTGACAGTAAAACTCAGGAAAAGCCGCATCTTATATATATGTCGCCAAAAGGAAAGACCTTAACCCAGCAAAGGGTTAAGGAACTTTCTGCTTTGCCGCATATTGTTATCCTTTGCGGACATTATGAGGGCGTTGATGAAAGGGTTATCGAAGAAATCGTTGATGAGGAAATATCTATAGGCGATTATGTGCTCACAGGTGGCGAACTTCCCGCTTTGACTCTTGCCGATGCTGTTTGCAGAATGCTCCCGGGCGTTTTATCGGATGAAGAATGCTTTACCGAAGAAAGCCATTATGGCGGTCTGCTTGAATATCCGCAATATACAAGGCCTGCTGTTTGGCATGAAAAGGAAGTTCCCGATGTCCTGCTTTCGGGCAATCATAAAGAAATAGCAAATTGGCGCAGAAAAAAATCGCTTGAAATAACCAAGAAGCGCCGACCGGATATGTTTGAAAAGATTGACCTTGATAAGAATGATCTTAAACTGCTTGAAAAAAGTGATGACTGATTTTTAGAAAATTATTTATCATTTTCAACAAATAATTGAGGCGAAATACACAATAAATTGGATAATTATTAGAACTTTTTAACAATATATTGACCTTTTCATTATATGTGATATAATTATAATGAAAAAAAGATAAGGAGTTAAAACAATGGTTGTAAGAGATATATCAATAAAAAATCAGGTTGGTTTGCATGCCCGCCCGGCTACTTTTTTCATTCAGAAGGCAAACGAATTCAAATCTTCTATTTGGGTTGAAAAGGATGAAAGAAAGGTTAATGCCAAAAGCCTTTTGGGCGTTTTATCCCTTGGTATTGAAGGCGGCTCAACAATTAAGATTATTGTTGACGGCAGCGATGAAAAAGAAGCAATCGATGCGCTTACAAAACTTGTTGAATCAGGTTTTACCGACTAATAAAATAATCATAAAAACAGTTTGACAAATGCGCCTGACTGATGTATAATATATCGGTCAGGCGATATTATGCCGATATATCCGGGTGTGGCGCAGCTGGTAGCGCGCTTGACTGGGGGTCAAGAGGCCGCAAGT
>CAMPCO010000066.1 GCA_946646305.1 uncultured Clostridia bacterium
AAATGTTGAAAATAATATTATATTATGCTAATATTATAAACGGTGATAAAAATGTTTTTAGGATCAAAACGAGGTGCGGAGCGCTTTCTTGTTGTGGGGCTTGGAAACCCCGGGCTTCAATATGAAAAAACCCGCCACAATGCAGGCTTTGAAGCGCTGGATTTGTTTTCGCAAGATTTTAATATAGAACTTTCAAAGCATCGTTTTGATGCTGTGTTCGGCGAGGGCAAAATCGGTGACAGCCGTGTTATCGCCGCAAAACCGCAAACATATATGAACCTGTCGGGCAAGGCGGTAGCGGCGCTTTCAAGGTTTTATAAAATACCCGTAAATCGTATAATTATAATATCGGATGATATTTCTCTGCCTGTCGGCAATATTCGTATTCGCCGCAAGGGCAGTGCCGGCGGGCATAACGGGCTTAAAGATATATTTGAGCTTATGGGCACCGAAGAAATCACCCGCATAAAAATAGGCGTTGGCGGTATGGAGGAAAAATCGGGCGACCTTGTAAAGCATGTGCTTGGCAAAATTCCCGCCGAAAAGGCAGAAATTTATGAAAACGCGAAGCATTCTGCCGCAAAAGCCGCCGCCGATATTATCAAAAACGGCGTAGACCACGCGATGAACGAATTCAGCAAATAATTTTGTATGTTATTTTTAAAAGATATACTAAACCGCGATGATGATTTTATTTCATTATCGCAAGCGGTGGAAAAGGATGAATTGCCGATTGTCTGTTCGGGACTTTCCGCAATTCACAAAGCCTTGTTCGCCTATGCTTTAAATCGGGAAACGGGTAAAAAATTTACCATTATAACCCCCGATGAAGCGTCGGCGATAGCCCTAAGGGATGACCTTTTATCCCTTGGCGCAAACACGGTTTATCTGCCGCAAAGGGACTACAATTTTAATAACCTCGGCCACTCAAAAGACTATGAGCAGGCGAGAATAAACACCCTGTCTAAACTTTTAGGCGGGGATTTCGAGTTGCTTATTTTATCGCTTGGCAGTGCGCTTTTATACACCCTGCCGCCCGATGAACTTAAAAAAGCCACCATAAAAATCGGCGCGGGGGATACGCTTGATATGGGGCGCTTTTGCGAAACGCTCGTAAGCGGCGGATATGCGGTAAGCGAGATTGTAGAGGGTCCGGGTCAGTTTTCAAGGCGCGGCAATATTATTGATGTTTTTTCTCCCTCGGATAATCAGCCTTTGAGAATAGAACTCTGGGGGGATGAAATAGACAGTATCTCCCATTTTGATGTAACAACCCAGCGCCGCGGCGATACACTTGAAACCACCACCATTTACCCCGCAAATGAGCTGAGTTTTAACAGAGAATTTTTGATTAAAAATCTCCATAAATATCTTAGCAGTCGCAAAAAACTTACCGATAGCCAAAGAAAATCGATTGAAAATGATTTAGAGGCTTTGAAAAACGACCTACCCGTTTTTCAGGACAGATATATAAAATTTTTATATGAAGCGCCCGCAACCATTTTTGATTACATCTGCGATACGGATATTATAATGTGCGAATGGGGCAATATAAAAGAGCGGCTTAAAACCGCTTATGATATAGAAGCGCAGGATGTTTCAAGGCTTCTTGAAAGCGGCATTCTGTCAAAAGAAACCGCAAGCCTTAACCTTAAAAAAGCGGACTTTTTAAAATCTTGCGAAAATGCCGTTTATTTTGAAAACTTTGCCCTCTCATCGTATGAAACAAGGCTTTCCCACCTTTATAATTTCAATCTAAAAAGAGACTCCGCCTGGAACGGCGATATGAACACCCTTTGCGAAGACCTTGAGCATATAAAAGCGACAAAGGGCACGGCGGTTATTCTTTGCGGCGAGAAGCGGGCGGCTGATGTTATTCTTCGCGACCTTTCAGAAAGGGGCATAAACGCCGCTTTTTTGGGCGAGGATGAAACAGTTTCGGGCGGCGGCATTTATGTTCGAACAGGCGGGCTTTCCGCAGGGTTTGAAATGCCGGCGGTCGGCTTTAAGCTTATAACCCACAGATATTTAAGAGGGGAAGAAAAAAAGCACAGGAAAAGAATAGAAAATGCGAAAGAAATCGGTGCGCTCGATGAACTTACAGTGGGCGATTATGTTGTTCACGCAACCCACGGTATAGGCATTTTTTCGGGTATTAACCGAATAACCAATGATAATGTTACAAAAGATTATATAACCATAAAATATGCGGGAAAAGATATTCTTTATGTCCCGGTAACCCAGCTTGATTTGGTTTCAAAATATATCGGCGCCACAGAGGATGGCGCGGTCAAGCTTAATAAACTCGGCGGCGGCGAATGGCTTCGCACAAAAAGGCGGGTTCGCGCGGCGGCAAAAGATATGGCAAAACAGCTTATCGCCCTGTATGCCAAGCGAATGTCGGCAAAGGGGTATGCTTTCAGTCCCGATACCGATTTGCAAAACGATTTTGAACGGCGGTTTGAATACGAGGAAACCCACGACCAAATCGTCTGCTCAAACGAGATAAAAAAAGATATGGAACGCCCCGTTCCGATGGATAGATTGCTTTGCGGCGATGTGGGCTTCGGCAAAACAGAGGTCGCCTTGCGCGCCGCTTTCAAATGCGTAAGCGAGGGCAAACAGTGCGCAATGCTTGTTCCCACAACCATTCTCGCTTCCCAGCATTTTGCAACCGTAAAGAAAAGGTTTGGCGAACTGCCGATTGAGGTCAGAATGCTTTCCCGCTTTGTAACTCCAAAAGAGCAAAAAAACACCCTTTCGGGGCTTAAATCGGGCAGGGTTGATATGGTTATCGGCACACATAGGCTTATATCAAAGGATGTCGCCTTTAAAAACCTGGGGCTTGTAATAGTGGATGAAGAGCAGAGGTTCGGCGTTGCCCAAAAGGAAAGGCTTAAAGAACTGTATCCCGCGGTGGATATTTTAACCCTTTCGGCAACCCCGATACCGAGAACCCTTAATATGGCTATGTCGGGGCTTAGGGATATGTCTTCAATCGATGAAGCGCCGGGCGACAGATACCCCGTTCAGACCTATGTTTTAGAGCAGAACGACGGGGTTTTGTGCGATGCTATGGAAAAGGAGCTTCGCCGCGGCGGTCAGGTTTATTATCTGCATAACAGGGTGGAAACCATCACCCGTTGCGCCCTTAAAATAAAAGAGAGAATACCCTCCGCCCGAGTTGCCGTAGCACACGGGAAAATGAGCGAGGAAGAACTGAACTCCGTTTGGCAAAAACTTATAGAGCACGAGATAGATATTCTCGTTTGCACAACCATAATCGAAACGGGTGTTGATGTGCCTAATGTTAATACCCTTATTATTGAAAATGCCGACAGGATGGGGCTTTCCCAGCTTCATCAGCTTCGCGGCAGAGTCGGCAGGTCACCTCGAAGAGCCTATGCTTATTTCTGCTTTTCACCCGGCAGGGAACTCAGCGAAACATCCGCCAAAAGGCTTGAAGCCATCAGGCGGTTTACCGAATTCGGCAGCGGCTTTAAAATAGCGCTTCGCGACCTTGAAATAAGGGGCGCCGGCAATATTTTGGGCGGCGAGCAGCATGGCAATATGGAAGCGGTGGGATACGATATGTATTTAAAACTGCTTTCCGATGCCGTAAGCGAAGAAAAGGGAGAAAAGCAAACACAAACGGAAAACGAATGTGTTGTTGACCTTAATATTTCGGCGCATATTCCCGAAAGTTATATAAGCGCCACCGGTTCAAGGCTGGGCATATATAAAAGAATTGCCGATATAAAAACTCAGGATGATATAAGCGATGTTATAGATGAGCTTTGCGACCGCTTCGGCGAGCCGCCAAAGGCGGTTTTGGGGCTTATGGATATTGCGCTTTTGCGTGCAAAGGCGGCGGCGGTGGGAATTAAAGAAATTTCCGGCAATGCAAATTCGGTAATTCTTAAAACCGATAGTATAAATGAAGCGGCGGTGGCAAAACTGACCGAGGGCTTCGGCTCGGACTTTGTTATCTCGGCATTGTCCGCCACACCGCAGTATGTCATAAGAATGAAAAAGGGTCAAACGCCTGCAAAAATAGTTTCCCGCCTTTCAAAGGTTCTTTAAAAAGTTATAGACTTTTTAATTGAGTTGATATATAATTTTATTTACAGGTATACATTTTCTTTTCGGAGGAATATTTTATGAAAAGTTTAAAAAGGATAATGGCAGTGGCATTAGCACTTGTATTTGTAGTTACGGTGTTTGCAGGTTGCCATAAAAAGAATGAAACCGCAGTTAAAATAGGGGATTATAAATTCACATCGGGTTATTATTCCTGCGCCCTTGTTTTTGCGGATATCGAAGGCCGCAACGAAGTAACCAAACAGTTTGAAGAAAAAGGCAAGGATACAACCGATATCGATTACTTAAAGCAAAAGATTGATGGCACATCCTATGAAAAATGGGTTAAAAACAAAGCCATCGAAATTTTAAAAGAGAATGCAGGCTATAAAGCCCTTTGCAAAGAAAAAGGCTTTAAAATGACAGCCGATAACAAATCGACCAGCGAAAGCTATGCCAACAGCAACTGGGATTATATGGGTTATGCCGATTTGTTCACCGCAAACGGCGTCTCAAAAGAAACATATTTAAAATTCACCTTGGATAGCTACTATTCTCAGATTTACTTTGATGGTATTTACGGTAAAGACGGCACCAACCCCATATCGGAAGAAGAACTTAAAACCACACTTAAAGACAAATTCTGCTTAATAGACAGAATAAGTGTTGATATAAGCGATCTTGAAGATGAAGATATAGCCGCCAAAAAAGAGCAGCTTAATGGCTATCTTGAAAAGCTCAACAACGGCGCAAGCTTTGCTGATATATTTGTAGAATATGATCTTGCTGAAGGCAAAGAAGAAGCAAGAAATGTAACCCCCGGTGACGGTAAAGAGTCTCCGATTGACCCGAATGCCGAGGTTGTAGGCGACAGCGAAAGCAGTATGCCCTGCGATTACTATGATGAAATTACAGCAATGCAAATAGGTGAAAACAAGATAATTGAAGCGGAAAACGAACTTGTTCTTGTTAAAAGGCTTGATATTATGTCCGATGGATATTATCTGACCCAGTATGATGAAACCCTTCGTTCGGAAGTTGTCGGCGATAAGGCAGATGAAGAAGCCCGCAAAAAAGCCGATGAACTCGGTGTTACCGAAATAAAGAAAGCGGTTAACCTCTTTAAGGTTAAAAACATCACATACCCCGAGCAGGAAAGCTAAA
>CAMPCO010000067.1 GCA_946646305.1 uncultured Clostridia bacterium
TTTTTCTGTGAATTCTTTGCCGGTATGACCTCTGCTGTCGCCGGTCATTCGGCAGGTATTTATGGTATCAAAAAGCGCTTTTTCAAGTTTTTCGGCTTTTTCTGTAAACTGTATATGCCTTAGCATCATAACCTCGGCTTGAAGAATGCTTGAGGGGTTGGCATAATTCTCAAGTCCTTCTTCAATCATTCTCGGCGCGGTGCCGTGTATCGCTTCAAACATGGCATATTTATCACCGATATTTGCAGAACCCGCGGTTCCAACCCCGCCTTTTATTTGCGCCGCTTCATCGGTTATTATATCGCCATATAAGTTTGGAAGCAAAATAACCTCAAATCGATTTCTTATATCGGGGTTTATGAGATTTGCGGTCATAATATCAATATACCAGTCTTCTGTTTTAATATCGGGGTATTCCGCCGCAACCTCGTGCGCTATGCGGGAAAAAAGACCATCGGTATGCTTCATTATGTTTGCCTTAGTTACTATGGCAACATTTTTTTTGCCGTTTTGCTTTGCATATTCAAAGGCGGCGCGGGCAATTCGTTTTGTTCCCGATACCGTTGTAACCTTAAAATCCATTGCGATTTCGGGTGTTATATCAAGACCGCTGCTGCCTAAAATGTATTCACCCTCGCTGTTTTCTCTGAAAAAGGTCCAGTCAATGCCTTCTCCGGGTATCTTAACGGGGCGAACATTTGCAAACAAATCAAGTTCCCGCCGCATACAAACATTTGCGCTTTCAAGTGTTCCGCCGTGCGGTGTCGCGGTAGGGCCTTTCAGGATAACATCGCATTTTTTAAGCTTTTTCAAAACATCATCCGGTATGGCTTTGCCGCATTTTTGGCGGTTTTCTAAAGTTAAGCCATCAATTCTCACAAGTGAGATTTTGCCGCTTTTTATTTCATTTTCCAAAATCTTTTCAAGAACCAAAACCGCATTTTCCATAATTACAGGGCCAATGCCGTCACCATCGCATATACCGATAATGATTTTTTCCTTTTTTGAAAAATCGGTTTTATCGGTGTTTTCTTTTATGCGATTGTTTCGCTCGATTTGCGATTTTAAAAGTGCGGCATAGTGATTAACCGCTTTTTCTATAATGTTTTCCATAATAATCACCCAAGGTTTCCTGCGGCATAATTTAGCAGACCGCCTGCTTTAAGTAATTCTTTTTGTCTTTCGGTGAAATCGCATATTGCGGTAAACACCTTTCCGCTTGTTTTGTTTAAAACCTTTATTTCACCTGTATTCAGTCCTTCTATGATACCGATTATCTCTAAGTTGTCGCCTTCGTTTAAGAAGTCATAATCATCGGCGTTTTTAAAGGTTAAAGGCAGTATCCCCGCGTTAATAAGATTTGCCGCGTGTATTCTTGCAAAACTTTTTGCGATTACCGCTTTAATACCGAGATAAAGCGGAACCAAAGCCGCGTGCTCGCGTGAAGAACCCTGCCCGTAGTTTACTCCGCCTATGATTATTCCTTTGCCGGCTTTTTTTGCCCTTTCGGCAAAGGTTTTGTCGCAAACTTCAAAACAAAACTTTGAAAGATAGGGGATGTTTGAACGATAGGGAAGTATCTTAGCGCCCGCGGGCATTATGTGGTCGGTTGTTATGTGGTCGCCGACCTTTAAAATGCTAACGGCGGATATTGTGTCGCTTATCGGCTCGCTTTTCGGTATATCACCGATATTAGGCCCTTTAATAAGTTCAACTTTTTCTGCTTCTTTGGGACTTGCCGGGGGAATAACCGAACTATCATCAATTATAAAACTGTCGGGCATCTCGATTTTCGGAAAATCGCCCAAGGTCATAGGGTCTGTAAAAATACCGTTTAGCGCTGAAGCCACCGCCGTTTCGGGGGAAACAAGATAAACCTTTGCATCCCGCGTTCCGCTTCTGCCTTCAAAGTTTCTGTTAAATGTTCTAAGGCTTACACCGCCCGAGCTTGGCGAAAAGCCCATTCCGATACAAGGTCCGCAGGCGCATTCGAGCACCCTTGCACCGCTAGATATAATATCGGATAGCGCGCCGCAGCGAGCGAGCATATTTAATACCTGTTTAGAGCCGGGCGATACCGAAAGGCTGACCCCTTCTGCAATGTGTTTTCCTTTTAACAGAGCCGCCACCTTTAACATATCGTAAAGGGAAGAATTAGTGCAGGAACCTATGCAAACCTGGTCGACCTTTATATTTGTCAGTTCTGATACCTTTGCAACATTATCGGGCTTGTGCGGGCAGGCGGCAAGAGGGGAAAGGGTATCAAGATTTATGTCTATTGTCTTGTCATAAACCGCATCAGGGTCGCTTGAAAGCGGGGTGTAGTCATTTTCTCTTCCTTGCGCTTTTAAAAATTTTCGGGTTACCTCATCCGATGGGAAAATAGAGGTTGTAGCGCCAAGCTCCGCGCCCATATTTGTTATGGTTGCGCGTTCGGGCACAGAAAGGCTTTTAATTCCTTCGCCGCCCCACTCAACAATATAACCGACACCGCCTTTAACCGATAATATTCTTAAGACTTCAAGGGCAATGTCCTTCGCGCTTACAAAAGGTCTTAAACTTCCCGTAAGATTAACCTTAATCATCTTAGGGTAGGTGATATAGTATTCACTTCCGCCCATAGCCGCCGCAACATCCATACCGCCCGCACCTATGCTCAGCATTCCAAGACCGCCGCAGGTGGGGGTGTGGCTATCGGAACCGATAAGTGTTTTTCCGGGTATACCGAATCTTTCAAGATGAACCTGGTGGCATATTCCGTTTCCGGGGCTTGAAAAATAAACCCCGTATTTTTTAGCCGCCGAGCGGATAAACCTATGGTCATCGGCATTTTCAAAGCCGCATTGCAGGGTGTTGTGGTCGATATAGGCAACGCTTTTTTCAGTCTTAACGCGGCTAAGCCCCATTCGCTCAAATTCAAGATAAGCCATTGTTCCCGTGGCGTCCTGGGTGAGTGTTTGGTCAATTCTTATACCTATTTCACTGCCTTTTTTCATTTCACCTTTTACAAGGTGGGCTTTTATTATTTTTTCAGCTATTGTATATCCCATAATCATCCCTCAAGTATAGCCGCTTTGGCATTTCTTATATGCTCTATCATATATTCTTCTGCTTTTGCCTTGTCGTGTGACTTTATAGCGCTTAAAATCTTTTTGTGCTCGGCAACCGATTGCTCGGCGCGTTTACCGCTTTCCACCGCCGCTTTTCTGTAACGGCGAACCTTGCTGTGAAGCGGCTCTAATGTGTCAAAAAGCACATCACTGCCCGAATATTCAAATATAATCGCGTGGAATTCGCTATCCATAGCGCGTATTTTATCGCTGTTGCTTTTAGTAAGATAAAACTCCTGCAATTCTATTGCTTCGTTTAGTCTTTCTATGCCTTCTTCGTTTATGTTTTCGGCACATCTTGCCGCCGCAAGCCCTTCAATTCTCAGCCTTATTTCCATAATATCGGCAAGGTCTTCTTTTGTAACGCCGAGTATCTCAATTCCTTTGCCTGTTTCTCTTATAAGATGCTCGTGGGCAAGGCGAAACAGCGCCTCGCGCACCGGCGTTCTGCTGACGCCCAGCTCGGCGCAGAGCTTCATTTCGGTAAATATTTCTCCGCGGGTGTATTTGCCTGTTAAAATATCGTTTTCAAGCCTTTCATAAACCTGATCGGCAAGAGATATGTTCTTGTGTTCCATAAATATTCTCCTAAAACTTTAGTTCTTTTTAAATCTGCCGCCCGATAGTTCATCTACCATCTTTTCAAGTTCGCGGGTGGTAAGGGTGGTTTCTCTTCCGTTTTCATATTCTTTGTCTATCCGTTTTCTTATTTTTAAAACAAGTTCATCCCGCTTATCAACCGCCGCATTACCTTCAAGCTTATAATGGCTGTTTATCCAAAAGGCAATGCTTGATAGCCCCGATGTTTTTCCAACCGATACAACAGAAGAGCGATTGAGTATCTTTTTTGTATCAAAAATACTGTATATCTCTTCATCTTTAAGCATTCCGTCTGCGTGTATTCCCGCCTTTGTGGTGTTAAAATTACTGCCGACAAACGGGGTCATATTCGGTATTTCATAGCCGATTTCGTTTTTGAAATAGTCGGCGATTTCGGTTATAACCTCAGGCCGCATTCCATCCATTGAACCTCTTAGCGCGGCATACTGCATAACCATGGCTTCAAGCGGAACATTGCCCGTTCTCTCACCAATACCAAGCAAAGAGCAGTTAACCGCACCGGCGCCGTAAAGCCACGCGGTGGAAGCATTTGCAACGGCAAGGTAAAAATCGTTATGTCCGTGCCATTCAAGCAGTTCGCTCGGTACATCGGAATAGGTCTGCAGGCCGTACATTATTCCCGCAACACTTCGAGGCATTGCCGCTTCGGTGTAGGGAACGCCGTATCCCATAGTATCGCAAGCCCTTATTCTAACGGGTATTCCCGCATCTTTGGACATCGCCATAAGCTCGTTTACAAAAGGCACTACAAAGCCGTAAAAATCGGCTCTTGTTATATCTTCAAGGTGGCATCTCGGCATAACACCCGCTTCAAAAGCTTCCGCCACAGAGGCAAGATACATATCCATAGCCTGGCGCCTTGTCATATTAAGTTTTTTAAAGATGTGGTAATCACTGCAAGAAACCAAAATTCCCGTTTCGCTGATACCAAGATCTTTTACAAGCTTAAAGTCGTTTTTGTTTGCTCTTATCCAGGTTGTGATTTCAGGGAAGGGAAGTCCCAGGTCCTGGCAGCGCCTTATGGCCTCGCGGTCTTGCTCGCTGTAAACAAAAAACTCTGTCTGCCTTATAATTCCGTAAGGCCCGCCAAGCTTTGAAAGCAGGCGGTATAGGTCAACTATTTGCTCTACCGTGTAAGGCTCAACCGATTGCATTCCATCGCGGAAAGAGGTATCGGTTATCCAAATTTCCTTTGGCATACCCATAGGCACTCTGCGGTGGTTGAACGCAATTTTAGGCACTTCACTGAAACTGAAAACATCTCGGTAAAGCTTCGGATTTTTAACATCTTGAAGCGAATATTTATAGGTTTCATCTTCAAGTAAATTGCTTTTTGGTGATATTTCAAGCATTATTATTCTCCTTAAAATTTGCTTATTGTATTATTGTATACAATTATACAAATCAGATTATTTAAAGTCAAGTTTCCCGCCATACCATTTG
>CAMPCO010000068.1 GCA_946646305.1 uncultured Clostridia bacterium
GCTTGCTGAACTGCAACTGCACAAGCAACGGTCATACCAACCATCGGGTTGTTACCGGCGCCGATAAGACCCATCATCTCAACGTGAGCGGGAACGGAAGAAGAACCTGCAAACTGAGCGTCCGAGTGCATACGGCCCATTGTATCGGTCATACCATAGCTGGAAGGACCTGCCGCCATATTATCGGGGTGGAGTGTACGGCCTGTGCCGCCGCCTGATGCAACAGAGAAATAGTTTTCGCCGTTTTCAACGCACCATTTCTTGTATGTGCCTGCAACGGGGTGCTGGAAACGAGTCGGGTTGGTGGAGTTACCTGTAATGGAAACGCCAACCTTTTCAAGCTTCATTATAGCTACGCCTTCGGGAACATTATCTGCGCCATAGCATTTAACCTTTGCGCGTTCGCCCTTTGAGAAAGGCTTTTCGTATACTACCTTAACTTCTTCCTTATAAGGATCGAATTCGGTTTCAACATAGGTAAAGCCGTTTATACGGGAAATGATATAAGCCGCATCTTTGCCAAGACCGTTAAGGATAACGCGAAGGGGTTTAACCCTTACCTTGTTGGCATTAAGAGCAATCTTGATTGCGCCTTCTGCGGCGGCAAATGACTCATGGCCTGCAAGGAAGCAGAAGCATTCGGTTTCTTCGCTTAAAAGCATTTTACCGAGATTGCCGTGGCCAAGACCAACCTTGCGGTTTTCGGCAACAGAACCGGGAATGCAGAATGCCTGCAAACCGATACCGATATTAGCAGCAGCGGTAGCGGCTGATTTATCGCCGGTCTTTTCTGCCTGCTTAATGGCAATAGCACTGCCTACGGTATAAGCCCATTTTGCATTTTCAAAGCAGATAGGCTGTGTTTCCTGAACTGTGGTATAAGGATCAATGCCTACTTTATCGCAAATTTCTTTGCATTCATCAATAGAGGAGATGCCGTATTCTTTTAAAACGCCCAAAATCTTTTGTTCGCGTCTTTCATAACCTTCAAATTGTGCCATTATTTTTCCCCTCCTTATTCCTTACGCGGGTCAATAAACTTAACCGCGCCGTCTTCTTCACTAAATCTGCCATAGTGGCCGATTGACTGATTATAAGCTTCGTTAGGCTCAACGCCCTTTTTGATAAGGTCGGTCATCTTGCCGAGCGATACAAATTCATAACCGATAACCTCATTGTTTTCATCAAGAGCCATCTTTGTGCAATAGCCTTCGGTCATTTCAAGGTATCTGACACCTTTAAGCTTTGTACCATACATAGTACCAACCATACTGCGAGCGCCTTTACCGAGATCCTCCATACCTGCACCGATTGAAAGACCGTCTTCAGAGAACGCCGACTGGCTTCTGCCGTAAACAATCTGTAAAAACAGTTCGCGCATAGCGGTATTTATCGCATCGCAAACAAGGTCGGTATTAAGAGCTTCAAGAATAGTCTTGCCGGGAAGAATTTCAGCCGCCATAGCCGCCGAATGGGTCATACCCGAACAACCGATTGTTTCAACAAGAGCTTCTTCAATTATACCTTGTTTAACATTGAGGGATAATTTGCAAGCGCCCTGCTGCGGAGCACACCAGCCGACACCGTGTGTATAGGCGGATATGTCCTTAATCTCCTTTGCTTGTACCCATAACGCCTCTTCCGGGATCGGAGCGGGGCCGTGGTGCGGACCCTTAGTTACGGGACACATATTTTCAACTTCTTTTGAAATAATCATTTGCGTAACTCCTTCCATCGCATATTTCAAAATTATTATATCAATTTTTCGCTTAAAATACAATAGTTTATAATATAAATTTTAATTTTTTATAAATAGAAAACGAGAGCATAATATAAATGCCCTCGTTTTCCAAAAAAGTAGACAGATGATAATATGAAAAACAAATTAAACAGATTTACGGCGGGGAAGAGAAATAGCCTTTTCAAAATTGGCGTTTCCTTTTATAACCTTAAATCTTTTGCGGCGAATTTGGGCGAAAAGCTTTTCTTCAAAACGAACAAACTTATCTTCATGAAAAAGGCCCCATACAACAAAAACAACAGCCGCAAGCTCTAAAATACTTCTGATTATATCACCAATGCTCATCAAAATTACCTCCACCGAACATTTGTTCTTTTTTCTACATTTGAATTATATCAAACAAATGTTCTTTTGTCAATATTTTTTTTACATATTTATTATATTTATTTTGGTGTACTAAAAAATGGACTTTGCTTTTAAGGTTGAAAAAAGTATTTAAAGTGGTATAATTAAACATAGCGGAGATGATATTTATGGAATTTGATTTAAAAAATTTCAGACTATCAAAACTGAACAATAAGGAATACAGGCATTTATATTATCTGCTTTATTGGCTTGTATACGGCTTTTTCTTTTTCTTTCTTGAAAAGCTTAATAGGGCAGAGTATATAGATGTTACAAGCAGTATAGACAGAAAAATACCATTTTGCGAATTCTTTATTGTTTTCTATGTTCTGTGGTATTTATATATGACCTATGTCATAGTTTATGTTTTCTTTTTTGATATAAATTCTTTTAAAAAATTCAGTCGCTTTGCAATAATTACTTATTCTGTTGCCGTTATCAGTTATTTTGTTTTTCCGTCAATGCAAACGCTTAGACCCACAGAATTTGCAAGGGACAATATTTTTACAGATGCCGTTAAATTTTTATATACTATCGATACACCTACAAATGTTTGCCCGTCTGTGCATGTTATAGGTTCTCTTTCGGCTCTGTTTACAATCTGGAATGCAAAAGGGCATAAAAAGGGTGCCATAAGGGCAGTTTTTCTTATTCTTGCAATACTGATAATTGTTTCAACATTGTTTATTAAGCAACACGCAATAATAGATGTGATTTTAGGCTTTTTGGTATGTATTGTGGCATATTTTATCGTGTTTTATAAAAAAGCATAAATTAAAGCACCGTTAAGGAAAATCCTTAACGGTGCTATTTTTATTTGTCATTAAATATTCTGAGTATTTCGTTATTCTGACAAATTATATGACCGATGCCGTAAAGCGGGAAGAATACAATCGCGGCAAAGGCGGTGCCGCCGATTATGGTAAGTAAGCTCAGCATTGTAAGACCGGTTCTCGCTTTAAACAGTGTTAAAGCGAGTATTAGTGATAAAATGATAATTCCAAAAGCCACAACAAAGGAAATAACCTTTATTATATTGCCGAGGTTTTTAAAGCAGAAATTGCCGTAAGTATCAAGAACGGCATTAGCGGCTTTTTTGCCTTTCTCTTTTATATTAGGTTTGTTAGCCGTAACGGCCGGCTTACGAGTTGCGGGTTTTCTTGTTGCTGCCGGTCTTGTCGGTGCTTTGGTGGCAGGAGCGCTTTTTGTACCGGCGCCTTTTGTATAAGAACTTATATCGCGACCGGTATTGCTTGAAAAGATATCATCAACATCTATATCAATGTTATCTTTTCTATCCTTTGGTTTGTAATCATAATAAAATTCATCATCAAAAGATTTAGCCATTATAAAACCCCCTTAAACGGTCTTTTTAATATAAATGGTAACTTTTTCACCATTGATATCCCATTCTTTGGTATATGCGTTTTGTAAAGCGGTATTGCAGGTGATACTGTCGGCAAGAGTATCGCCGGTGATATCGCTTGCTTTTTTGTTTATGATATTGCAGATATAATCATCACCATCGATATTAACCGCAATATGGTTCATAACCTCAAAGCCCGCTTCTTTACGCATTGTTTGAATTTTGCTTACTATTTCTCTTGTAAAGCCCTCTTCAATCAAATCTTCGGTAAGATTTGTATCGAGAGCTACGGTAATGCCCTTATCGCTTACAGTGTAGGTTCCTTCGCTTTGCGCAGTTTCAATAAGCAAATCTTCGGCGGTAAGCGAAATCTCGGCAGAGGGCAGATTAAGTTTAATTTCGCCGGTGCTGTCAAGTTCTGCTTTTGCTTTTGAACCATCAAGCGAAGAAAGAGCATTCCTTATTTCTCCAAGCAACTTGCCGTATTTAGGACCAACGGTTTTAAGCTGAGGCTTAAATACATAAGAAACAAGGTTTTCAAGGCTATCAGTAAATTCAACCGCCTTAACATTAAGCTCATCCTTGATAACATCAATATACATATTATCAAGTTCTACATCGCATTTAACATACATTTTGCCAAGCGGTTGACGGTTTTTGATGTTTGCGCCGTTTCTTGCCGATCTGCCGAGGACTACAATCTGCAAAACTGTGTCCATCTTGGTTTCAAGATCAGGATCTATATATTTTTCATCTGCTTCGGGGAAGAGGCAAAGGTGAACGCTTTCGGGCGCATCCTTGTCAATTCTTGCAACAATGTTTTGATAAATGTTTTCGGTGATAAACGGAACAAAAGGAGCCGCCGCTTTAATTGTTTTAACAAGCGCTTCATAAAGAACGAGATAAGCGGTTATCTTATCTTCGGTCATTTCGGTAACCCAATATCTTTCACGGCAACGGCGAACATACCAGTTACTCATATCGTCAATGAATTCCTGCAGTTCTTTTGCCGCTTCGGGTATCTTGTAAGAAGCAAGCAGATTATCAACCTTTTTAACCATACTGTTAAGCTTTGAGAAAAGCCATTTATCCATAATGGTCATATTCTCGGGCTTTAATGTGTAATCCTTCGGGTTGAATTTATCAATATTTGCATAAAGGATATAGAAAGCATAGGTGTTCCAAAGGGTGCCCATAAGTTTTCTTTGTCCTTCAACAACCGCCTTGCCGTAGAAACGGTTCGGAAGCCAGGGGGCGGAGTTTACATAGAAATACCACCTGATGGCATCTGCGCCGTATTTTTGAAGCGCATCAAACGGGTCAACCGCGTTGCCTTTTGATTTAGACATCTTTTGACCGTTTTCATCCTGAACATGGCCGAGAACGATAACATTCTTAAAGGGCGCTTTGTTAAAGATAAGGGTGGAAATAGCCAAAAGGGAATAGAACCATCCTCTTGTCTGGTCAACCGCCTCGGAAATAAAGTCGGCAGGGAACTGACTATGGAACAAATCTTCATTTTCAAATGGATAATGATGCTGTGCAAAAGGCATTGAACCCGAATCGAACCAGCAGTCGATAACTTCGGGAACGCGGTGCATTTGCTTGCCGCAATGAGGACATTTGATTGTAACCTCATCGATATA
>CAMPCO010000069.1 GCA_946646305.1 uncultured Clostridia bacterium
ATTGAATTATTTATATTTATAAAATCCTTCGCCTGCGGCTTTGCCGAGTTTTCCCTCTGCTATGTATTTATTTAGAATTTCGAGCATTTTCTTAAAATTATAAGGCATTAACATCTTTTTAAGAAGCGGGCTTATAAGTCCCGGAACCTTTTGATACTGCTCAACAATATTTTTAACAGTTGTAAGACCGACAACATCCATTATTTGGAACGGACCTCTCGGTGAGCCGGTTCCGAGTGTCCACGCCTTGTCGATTGAATCGGGGTCTGAAACATCGTTTGCCATCAAGTCAAAAGCGCTGAGCAGGAACGGTACCAGCATAGAATTGAGCAGATATCCGTTTTTCTCCTTTTTAACAGGCAAAGCAAACATTCTGATTGCATTTGCAAATTCAATAAGTTCGTTGAAATATTTATCATCTGTACCATCGTGCGCCATAACTTCAGCCGTGTTTTGCTTCCAGATGTTATTTGCAAAATGGAGTGACAAATATTTTTCGGGTCTGCCGGTAAACTTTGCAAAGGTTGATGGCAAGAGAGTTGAAGAATTTGTTACAACAACGGTCTTTTCATCAAGTGTGGGCGCAAGTTTTTTATAGAAAGCAATTTTATCATCCTTGTTTTCTGCCATTGATTCAATAACAAGATCGGCGCCTTCTACCGCTTTTCTCAAATCTATTTCCAGTTTGATGCTTTTGTAAGCGTTTTCGGTCTTTTCAAGACATTTTTCATAGTCGAAATCTTCTACATCAGAAAGTCCCCTGCACCAGTTGTTTGCAAGTTTTCCCTCTTCGCTGTTCATAAGTTTCAACGCATCTTCATATGACTTTTTCAGCGCATCAAGCTTGGGTTGTGTTCTGCCCTTACTTCCTTCGCTGCGAAGCCATATTGTGACATCAAAGCCGCAATAAGCCGCTTGAAAAGCGATTTGGCTTCCCAAAACGCCTCCGCCTGCCACTACTACCTTTTTGTAATTCATAAAATCACCTCATAAAAAATTTATATTTTTAATACTTAAAAATATTTTTGTTTTCTGTTAAATCTTCGCTTATTATATATCTCGGTCTTGCCTTGGTTTCTTTATAAATCTTGCCGATATACTCACCTATAATACCAAGCGAAAGCATTTGAACGCCTGCAACAAGCCAGATGGATATAGCAAGAAATGTCCAGCCGGTAACAGTGTGACCGAGCAATTTCACAACAAGGCAATAAATCATAATAATAAGACTCACGACAAATATAAAAACACCGAGAGATAAAACAAGCCTTATCGGTTTTATACTGAAAGAGGTTATACCGTCAAGCGCAAAATTTATCATTTTACGAAGAGGATATTTACTTTTCCCCGCAAAGCGCTTTTCCCTTTTATAATAAACCACATCGGTTTTGGCGCCGATAAGCGGGAAAATACCGCGAAGGAAGAGATTGACCTCTTTAAAATCGCCAAATCTATCAAGCGCAGATTTGGATGTTAATCTGAAATCGGCATGGTTATAAACAATATCTACACCCATAAATTTAAGAAATTTATAAAAAAGCTGTGCGGTACATTTTTTAAAAAAAGAATCTTTTTTTCTGTTTGAACGAACACCGTAAACAATATCGCAGCCATCATAAAACTTATCTAACATTTCATCCACTGCATTTATGTCATCCTGCAAATCAGCATCCATTGATATTACAACATCGGCATACTTTTTAGCGGTTAAAAGACCTGCTACAAGCGCACTTTGGTGACCTGCATTTCTGGCAAGCGAAATACCTGTAACTGTTTTATCATTTTCGCTTAAATCTTTAATGATATTCCAGGTATTATCGCAAGAGCCATCGTTTACAAACAAAATCTTGCTTCTGCTTGAAATAGTTTTGCTTTCTATTAAACTATCAAGCTTTAACTTTAATCTTTTTGTGGTCTCAGGTATATTCTCTTCCTCATTAAAGCAAGGAATAACAAAATAAAGAATTGCCTTTTTCAAGTCTTTTCACCGCCTTTTTTAAAAACAAACAATTTAGAAAAAACATAGTTTAAAATAATTACCGCGATTTGAGAAAAAATCTTAATTATCTTATCGTTAAATGACAGTAGACTTACAAAAACGCCCATTATCGCAGCATCGATTATAAGGGTTGATAAGCGCGACAAGAAAAACAGGAAGAATTCCCGCTGTTTGCTTGAAGTTTTGCTTTCAAAAACATATTTTCGGTTTGTAAAATAAGCAAAAACTACCGCCGAAAGCCACGACAACAGGTTCGCCGCCTGTAAAAGAAGCGGAACATCGGGTTTAAAAAACGAAACCGTTAAAGCAAAATAGACCGCATAATTGACAAGAGTTGTCAGAGCGCCAAAGAAAACATACAAAACAATCTCTTTATGCTTTATAAAAAAATCTTTCATAGTTTATCACTTGTTATGAACATCAATTTGATTGTAGGGAACCTGAATATTACATTCTTTAAGCCCTAAAAGTATTTCACGGTTAACATTTCTTATTATTTGAAGTTTTTTAGCGGGATTGCATTTTACAAGAAGCATATATTTAATACTTGAATCGGCAAGCTCGGCAACACCCTTATAACTGCAATCTTTAACGCCCTTAACCGTTTTGGCTTTAGAAATAATAACATTCATCGCCTCTTCCGCATCTTCAACAGTTACCTCATAAGGCATCGGAATACGCAAATATACATTTTCGGAAACAACCTGAATTTCATCGATATTGCGGTTTGCAATAGAAATGATATTTCCTGTTTTTAACTCTTCTATCTTTGTTGTTTTAAGTCCTAAGGATATAACCTTTCCCTCATATTCTTTATACATCACAACATCACCGACAGAAAAGTAATTATCCGATAATATACTGCTGCCGCGGATAATATCTTTAAGCCAATCCTGAATTGCGAGACCGATTATAGCGCCCGCTATTCCGATACCGGCGACAAGAGATGTAACATTTACACCGAAAATTCTGAGAATTACTATTACTGTAACAATAACAAAAGTATATCTTACAATGTTTTTTAAAAGTCTTATGTATGTTTTAGCTTTATTTTTTGCAATATTATTTATTTTATCCCCCTCAAATCTTTTGAAAAAGATAATATAAATAAGTCTATATAGGCAAACACTTACAAGTATTGCCGCAACGGAATAAAAAATATGCAAAAGCAGTTTGTTTTGAAGTATTTGGTTTATAATCTTCATTAAAATTACCAACCTTTATATATATTCGTTTTATTTTACCATAATTTATTAATATAATCAATAAAAAAGGCATAAAAAAAGAGACCGAATTTCTTCGGTCGCTTTTTTGAAATTTAATTGATTGCTACTCCGTTTACATATAATTTGTATCCGTTAAAATCAATATTGGAATAAGTACTGTCAGCATCTGTAAAGCTGGTTACATAACAGTCGCCGGTAAGTTTTATTTTAGAGCTTGCATCAAGTGTTAAAGCTATCTGTTTTGCAGTGTTGTCACCATTGATTGTTCCCGTGTAGGATGAACTGTTTTTAAGGGTCATAGTAAGGGTTGAGATATTATCCACTACAATATTTCCTTTTATAACCTGACCATCTGCCGTAAGGGTAACAGTTCCGCCGTTAGAGCCCGATTTACCCCAGGAATCAGCCTTAATTCTAAGGAAATTGCCTGTACTGTCATTGGTGATAAAGGTGTTGCCTTTAAGATATATATCTGCGCTTGTGTTTGTAACATAAAGCACATCGCCTTTATTGGTTGTTATGGTGCAATCGGTTGCCGAGAAACTTGCTCCGCCCTGCGCTGCATCACCACTCATCGACTGATAAATAAAGATGTTTTTATAGGTTGTTGACTGTCCGTTTAAGGTATTGTTTGTATCGGTAAGATTGCAGTTATTAAGGGTTACACTGTTTTTACCTTCAATAACAATTCCTTCGGAAGCGGTGGCAGTCATAGTTGCATCATTTACGGTTATATCAGCGGTTGAATAAACAACCGGTGAACCTTTGCCTGTTGTATTATAGGTTCCGCCGGTAACGGTAACCGTTCCGCCGCCGCGGTCGCTCCTGATAGCGGCGCTTGATGTTCCCGCGGTATTTACAGTAAGGTTATTCGCAATCATTGTTCCGCCGCCGGTGGTCATAATGCCGCCGGAATTATCTTTGGTTGTTGTGATTTTGGAATCGCTTATCGTAACTGTTGTTCCATCGGATGATGAATTGTTTGTAGTTGCGCTTCCGCCATAAGAGAATACACCGTTTGCGCCTGTAGCATCGGTAGTGATAACGGCATTTTTAATAGTTACATTTGCGCCGCCTTTCGCGAGTATTCCCGAATTTGTGCCGTAAAAACTTGTATTGTCACCGCCATCTGAGTTGCCTGTTTTTGTAACCTTAACAGTATCAAGAGTTACATCAACATCGCCGTTTATAAGCAGTGAATTTTGATCAGCGGTTTCCGATGTGTATTCAGCTTTGCTGATCTCGGTACTCTCGGTAAGCGTTACCGCGCCTTTTGAGTCATAGCTTATATTTTCATCTGTTTTTTCGGTTTCTGTTGTGCTGCTCGATGTGGTGGTTTTAGTGGATGTTCCACCATTTATTGTTTTAACTGTGAATATAACCAGCGAACTGAGCAGTATTGTAAGCGCCGCTATTACAGAAATAATAATTGTTCTTTTTTTAGTCATTTTCTTTCCCTCAAATCTTAATTATTGTTGTTGACTGTTTGTGGTGTTTCCCGGTGCCTGGGGCGGTGCGCCGTTTTGGTTACCGCCGGGCATTCCTCCGGGCGCTCCGTTTTGATTTTGAGAATTATCTCCCGATGGCATATCAGGCGGAGCGGGCATATTGTTTTGATTGTTGTTTTGATTGTT
>CAMPCO010000070.1 GCA_946646305.1 uncultured Clostridia bacterium
AAAACCTGCCTTTTGTTATGTAAAAATCAGTATTTAAACTTGCCTTCGGCAACATTTTTAAGGTGTTCGCCATAGGGTGATTTGCCGTATTTTTCAGCCGATTCGATAAGTTTTTCTTTTGTTATCCAGCCGTTTTGATAGGCTATTTCTTCAATGGCGGAAACCTGAACGCCCTGCCTGTTTTCAATAACCTTTACAAATTCCGCCGCTTCGTTTAAAGCGTCCATTGTGCCGGTATCAAGCCAGGCAAAGCCGCGACCGAGAGTTACAACATTGAGTGTTCCGTCTTCTAAGTAAAGCTTATTAAGGTCGGTGATTTCAAGCTCGCCTCTGGCAGAGGGTTTAACCTTTTTTGCAAGCTCCACAACGCGGTTATCATAGAAATAAAGACCGGTAACGCAGTAGTTTGATTTCGGGTGCTTTGGCTTTTCTTCAATAGAAACCGCCTTGCCGTTTTCATCAAATTCTACAATGCCGAAGCGCTCGGGGTCATCAACATAATAGCCGAAAACCGTGGCGCCCGTTTCTCTTGCCGCCGCTTCGCGAAGGTGCTTTTTAAGGCCGTTTCCGTAGAAAATATTATCGCCGAGCACCATTGCGCAGCTATCGCCGCCGATAAATTCTTCACCGATTAAAAATGCCTGAGCCAGACCATCGGGAGAGGGCTGAACCGCATAGGAAAGATTGATACCATAGCTTGAACCATCGCCGAGCAGTCGCTCAAAATTCGGCAGGTCTGTGGGTGTTGAAATGATAAGAATATCACGAATACCCGCAAGCATAAGGGTGGAAAGGGGATAATAAATCATTGGTTTATCATAAACCGGGAGTAGTTGCTTTGAAGTAACCATTGTAAGCGGATAAAGTCTTGTTCCGCTGCCGCCTGCTAAAATAATGCCTTTCATAAAATCACCTTAACCTTCTTTTGTAAGAATTTTTATTTCGTTTATAATAACATCGCTTTGCGGTCTGCCGTTGCTGTCGGTTTTAACCCCTGCGATTTTATCAACTATATCCATACCGGCTTTAACCTGGCCGAAAACAGTATGGTGAAAATCGAGCCACGGTGTGCCGCCCGATTCTTTATAAGCCTCTGCGATTTCGGTCGGAAAACCGCGGTCGGCAAGGGCTTCCATCTGGGAAAGCATATTTTCAGGGCATTCGTTTGCCTGAACTATAAAAAACTGGCTTCCGTTTGTGTTAGGGCCCGCGTTTGCCATGCTGAGCGCACCGCGAAGATTGTGAAGAAGGTGTGTAAACTCATCTTCGAACGAATGTCCCCATATAGATTCGCCGCCCATACCTGTTCCCGTGGGGTCGCCGCCTTGAATCATAAAATCATTTATAATTCGGTGGAAAATTAGGCCGTTATAATATCCCTCTTTAGCATGGGTCACAAAATTTTCGACCGCCTTTGGCGCCTCATTCGGGAAAAGCTTTACTGTTATATCGCCCATATTGGTCGAAATAACGGCATATTCTTCACCTGTATTTATATCCTGTTTTTGCAAAATCATAAACCGATACCTCCATCGAAAACATTGTATCATTTTTATAATCTGTTTGCAATATTAATAATAACATATTACCATTATAATAGTATCAGTGTCAATTATTACTGTTATAATAGTTAAACACACTTTCCGCCGCCGCAGAGCTTACGCCCTTTGCGGCTTTAAGCTCTTCTAAAGAAGCAGACTTGATTTTCTTTATGCTCTTAAAGGCTTTAAGCAGATTTGCGGCGGTCTTGTTGCCGACACCCGGAATGGAGGTAAGACTGCTTTTAAGCATATTTTTAGACCGTTTCGATTTGTGAAAACTAATGGCAAAGCGGTGAACCTCATCCTGAATATTTGTAACAAGGGTATATGCGCCGCGAACGGCTTTTATTTCAATCTCGCCCTTGCCGTCGGTTATGGCGCGGGTTTTATGGTGGTTATCTTTAACCATTCCGAAAATCGGAACGGTTATGTTGTGTTTTTCGAGAATAGGCAAAACCGCCGAAAGCTGACCCTTGCCGCCATCGAGCAAAATAAGGTCGGGAAGGGTGGAAAAACCGGGGTCCTCGCCCTTTTCATATTCCGAAAATCTGCGGTCTAAAACCTCGTTTAAAGAGCGAAAATCATCCTGCCCCATAAAGCTTTTTATAGTAAATTTTCGGTAGTGGGGCTTATATGGTTTTCCATCGTGAAAAACCACCATTCCCGCAACATTTGCATCTCCCGCCATATTTGAAATATCGTAAGATTCGATAATTCTCGGCGTGGTTTTAAGGCCCAAAAGGTCGGCAAGCTCGTTAAGCGCGGAAACGGCTTTGCCTGTAAGACTTGCTTCGTGCGCCATATTCTCAAATGCGTTTTTTTCACACATTTTAAGTATCTTTAACTGCTCGCCCTTTTGCGGCACCAAAATATTTACCTTTTTGCCCGCCTTTTCAAAAAGCCAGCGACTGAGCGGCTCGATTGAAGAGGGGAGAACATCCAGCAAAATGCGGGGCGGAATATCGCTTTTGTTATCATAATATCTCGCAAGAACCTCGGAATAAAGCTCCGATTTTTCGGCTATTCCTTCTACAAAAAAGTGCTTTTTATCAACAAGCTTGCTGTTCCTGAAAACAAACAGGCTGATACAAGCCTTTTCGCCGAGATATGCCGCGCAAAAAACATCCTCCGCGGGGTAGGAGCACATAACAACCTTCTGCTTGTCGGCAAGACTGCCGATGGCGTTTATGCGGTCTCTTAGCTTTGCGGCATATTCAAAATCAAGGTTATCGGATGCTTTAAGCATTTTTTGGGTTAAAATCTCTTTCATCTCACCCGCGCCGCTTTTGATAAACCTTACCGCCGCTCTTAGATTTTCCTTGTATTCCGCGAGTGTGGTATTGCCCTTGCAGGGCGCATCGCAAAGCCCCAAATGGTAGTTAAGACAGGGCTTTGTCGGCTTGTCAAAAGAGCGGTTGCAATCGGGCAGGGCAAAGATTTTTCTTGTTTCATCCACCGTATCTTTTACCACATAAGAAGAGTAATAAGGGCCTATATATTCCGCCTTATCATTCTCTTTTTGCATAGCGGTTACAAGCTTCGGCCAGCGCTCGTTTGTAATCTTGATATAGTGGTAGCCCTTGTCATCTTTAAGCAGTATATTATATTTCGGTTTGTGCTGTTTTATAAGGGAGTTTTCAAGTATCAGCGCTTCGAATTCGCTATCGCAAAGAATATACTCAAAGCGGTCGACATTATACACCATTTGGCGCACCTTTTCGGTGTGTGCGGTGCCTTTTCCAAAGTACTGAGTAACCCTGTTTTTAAGCGCCTTTGCCTTGCCGATATAGATTATCTCGCCCGATTTATCATACATAAGATAAACACCCGGTGTGAGCGGCAATCGATTGGCTTCTTTTTTGAGTTCGGCAAGCTTCTCACTTTGCATCCTGAAAACCTCCTTTTTATAAATTTTGTTGCTTTTTTACGGTAATGATTATATAATCGCTTTAAGATATTAAAAGTGGTGATTTTAATGAGAAAAATATCGGTTTTATGCATTTTCGCGGCAATTCTAATACTGCTTTGCGGATGCGCCGGCGGAATATGGGATGAAACACTCACCGATGCGGAAAACAACCCTGTTTCGGTTGGCAATTCGGATGATAACAGCGAGGGTGAAGCGGCTTTCAATCCGCTTTATTTTGCCAACCGAAAAAGCAAAACTTTTCATAAATCAACCTGCCCCGCCGTAAAGGAAATGAAAGACTCAAATCTTTATATCACAGAATACCGCGATGAGCTTATAAATGAGGGCTATGAGCCCTGTTCTGTATGCAACCCGTAACCGTGTACAAATATATTTTACTATTAAAGCAAATTAAAATCAACAAAAGAAATGCGCCGAACAATTTGTTCGGCGCAAAATTATTCTTTGCAAAAAATAATTTTAATCTCAGTCTTTTTTAAGACCTTTTACAAGAGAAGATTTCTTTCTCGCGGCATTGTTCTTATGAATAAGGCCTTTTGTAGCGGCATGATCGATCTTTTTAACCGCAGCTTTAACAGCTTCAGCAGCATCGGGAGCCTTATCGGCAATGGCTGCATTTGCCTTTTTAACGGCAGATTTAATAGCTGAACGAACAGCCTTGTTCTTCTCTGCGTTTTTTGCGCTTAATGTAACGCGCTTCTTTGCTGACTTGATATTCGGCACGGTAACACCTCCTCACAAATGATTTGCATTGCAAATAATCTTATCACAAATGTCAAAAAAATGCAAGTGTTTTTTAAATTTTGGGGCAAATGATAACAATTTACATATTTTCCAAAATTATTTATAATATATATAATATATTTTATTGACACCAAAAGCCGTTTATGGTAAAATTACGATAAGAAAATGGCATGGTTTATTCTCTGATTTCAGGCAGATTAAAGGGATGAGTCGGATGAAAAAGGGTAAAGACAGTCTGTATAATAAGTACATAAAACGCACTTTGGATCTATGCTTGGCTGTTATCCTTGGAATTCCGGCTTTTATTATTATAGCGCTATGCTTTGTCGCTATAAAAATCGAGTCGCCCGGTCCCGCTTTCTTTATTCAGGAAAGACCAGGTCTTGCGGGCAAAATATTCAAGGTTTATAAGCTTCGCACCATGCGGGTCGAAACCGAAAAAGACGGCAGGAAGCTTTCCGATATGGAGCGCATGACCAAAAGCGGTAAGATAATCAGGAAACTGAGCTTTGATGAACTGCCCCAGATTTTGAATATCTTAAAGGGCGATATGTCATTTATCGGCAACAGGCCGCTTCTTGTAAAATACCTGAGCCTTTATTCGCCTGAGCAGATGCGCAGGCACGAGGTAAGACC
>CAMPCO010000071.1 GCA_946646305.1 uncultured Clostridia bacterium
CGGTTGTAATATCACCGGTCAGATAATAGTTGCCTGTTTTATTGCCGGAAGCTGTAAAGCCCGCAGTCCACTTTAACAGTGTGCCATCGCAACCTTTGCCGTCATCATTGATACAAGCACTCTCGTCTGCGCCATATCGATAATGGATATCTGTTGTAGGCATTGTCGTATCATCGTTATGAAGAGTAGGATCAGCATAGCAGTTACCGCATTCGCAGTGCCATACAGGGTAAACATCCCACGCCGCACGCGCCGGGGCAACCCTTGTAACAGCGGTGTAAGCCTCTTCGGTTTCCGCTTGATCGCCATCTGCCATTTTCTTTTCTGCAGTTGTGGTAGTAACTACCGGAGCAGTCTGCAGAGAAGTTGTCTTTTTGGTGTTATCAATAGCATAAACGCCGAGGCTTGCAACGGAAGCAAAGCACGATACGATTAATGCCAAAGACAAAACCAAGCTTATGACTTTTTTATTAATCATAATCAATTCTCCTTACTATGATTATTTTTTCTATATTTAACGGCTACCAGCCGGGCAAAACAAAGTTCAAAAACGCGATTTAAAAAGGAAAATACAATATATAGAATAATTTTAAATATAATAATTCAAAATAATCAATATATTTCAAAATAATTATATATAATACACAAAAACTTTTCAACAATTTATAAAAATATGGTCATAAAATGATAATATATCAAAAAAATTGAACGAAACAATCACAATTTACCAACTTACCACGCTTTTCCACAATTTAGTTTACAATAAATTTTTATTGAATTATAATTATCAAATAAAATATTAAACTTTTTTCATTTTTGGAGGCTTAAAAATGGATTGTTTTAAAGTCGGATTCGGCAGGGTTAATATAACCCCTGATCATTCTGTTCCGCTTGCAAGCTACGGAACGAGCAAGTTCAGACATCATGACAGGGTGCTTAATGAATTGTATTTTTCTGCAATTGCAATTACAGGCACAAATAATAAAACCATATTGCTTACAACATACGATATAACCCAAAGCTGGAGCATTATAAGAAACAAATTGGCAGAGCGGCTTAAAAATGATTTTGGTTTTGACCCTGATTATCTGCACCTCAGCGGAACGCATACGCATTCATCCGTTGATATATGGTTCGATAGTGAGGATATTGATAAATATAACGAGGAACTGCTTGAAAAAGCATATAAAGCCTGCAAACAAGCATTAGAAGACAGAAAAGATGCAAAAATGTTTGTAGGTGAAACAAAAACCAGAAATTTAAACTTTATTCGCCACTATATCAGAGAAGACGGCAGTGTTGCAGGCGATAATTTCGGTGTTAAAAGCCCGGTGCCTTACAAGGGACATTTATCGGAAATTGATGAGAGTTTAAGGCTTATAAAATTCAAAAGAACAAATCCTGACGGAAGCGAGGCAAGAGATGTTGTCATTGTAAACTGGCAATCGCACAACCATCTTACCGGTGGCTTTACCAAAAAAGACCTTGCGGCGGATTTTTCGGGCGCTATGGTTAAATTTATTGAATCAAAACATAATTGCTATGCCTCATTTTTTCAGGGTTGTGCCGGCAATATTAACCCTAAAAGCCGCATAAAAACAGAAAACAGAACCGAAAACTATTTAGAACACGGCAAATTTTTATCGGAACATATTGATGAAATATATGATGAGTCTAATTTAACGGAAATTCCTGCCGGAGAGGTTGTTTGTGCTAATGATATTTACCGTGCAAAAATAAACCGCGCCGAAAGCGAAAAACTGGAAGCGGCGCTTTAGGTTTTAAAATTCCGCGATGAGCAAGGCGGAGTTAACAAAGAAGGCACAAAATTTGCTATGAGCCTCGGTTTCCACAGTGTTTATCATGCGGTGGCGATTGTTAACCGAAGCAAAATAAAAGAAACCGACATAGAGTTGCCTATGTTTGTTCATAAAATCGGCAATGTTGGATGGACGGCAGTTCCCCTTGAAATGTTTGATCAAACGGGAAAGGAAATTCGCTCCTCCTCCCCGTTTCCGTTTACAATAACCCAGGGCTATACAAATGCTTCTTATGGATATTTGCCGACAACAAATTCTTTCAAATACGGATGTTACGAGGCAGATACATCAAAATTCGCAGAAGGTACCGCCGAAAGTATCCGAGACAAACTGATAGAAATGCTGAAATCAATATATTAAAAAGAGAGACTGTTGCAAGATTAGTTCTTGCAACAGTCTTTTTTTATCTTTAAATAAATGAGTGTATTTAATTATGCAAATCTTTAAGCATTGAAATAAGCTGATCGGCACACATTTCTCCCGCGCCCTGCTCAAACTTTGAGTTGCAAACCTCATAACAACCATAATCATACAAATCGCTTGAAGGCATATAGCCGAATGTACTGCCATCTGTATAACCCTGGCTGAATGTAAGCTTATAAGGTGAGCCCTTTCTTATCTGCTGACCTAAAACATCAAAAAACTCAACAGGCGCAGAAGCAAAGCCTATATCATCACCTATAGAATATGCATAAACCGGCATTGTAACGGTTTTATCTTTTGTACTGCGATTTATAATGGCTTTAGCGCAAATAGAGCCGGTTAAGCCGTATTTAATACATAAATCTTTAATAGCCGATTCATTTTTTCCCGCGGCATTGTATGCGCTTATTATCTCACGGGCATTATCGAGCTTGCTGTCAAATCTATGAATAGCAGGACCTACAAAATCTTTCTCTGTGCTCTTGATTTTGCCGGTTTTATAACTATCGAGCTTATCATAAACATCAAGCGCATATCCCGCCAAAAGCTTACCATATTCGTTAAAATCTGTTGTTCTGTTAAGCTCGGGGAAATAGGAGCTCTGCTCGTTAAGATTTCCTGCGCAACCCTGGAAGAAATTAAAATAACAATCTTTTTTCTCTTCCATATATTCTCTGCAAGCGCCGGTAAAATCCGCGGCAATATCGGTCTTTTGGAAACCGCCGGTCAGATGGTTATGCGCCTGCCAGTTCATCATAACTATATCTTTTACCTTTTCGCCCTTACTGTTTTCACGGCAAAACTTAATTAAACGCATTGAACTATCAGGATCTTTATAATGCTTTATAACAGGAGCGTTGCTGAGAATTGTATAGTTATCACCTGCTATTGTTCCATCGGATCTTAAATAATGACGAACAAAATTAAGCCCTTCGGTCTGTGTTTCACCTGCGTAAATTGTGGCTTTTTTTCTATCAGCCATTGCAAGGTCGATTGCTTCATGAGCCGCAAGATAAAGTTTAACTTTATAATCGTTTACAACCTTAACATCTAAGGATAAATCTACAGAAGAGTGGGTATGAGTACCGCTTAGATGAACATAATTCTTATCAATACCGTATTTTTCACTTGCATAGTTTTTTAAGTTATTTAGAATATCATCGGTAGGTTGAGTGATATCGTATGTCATCAAAAGCATTGTAGTATCTTCATCATCGGTTAATGCTATACACGAAAAATATAACTGATTAAGATAACCCGTGCTTACTCTGTCAAGCGAGTTGCCGTAGCTTCCGAGAGGAATGGGGTCTTCGGGCATTATATCGGTTCTGCCATAGCCTACTCGAAAGCCGTCATCCGGGACAGAATCTCCATCCGGAACGCTCTCCCCTTCAACGACCACAGTATTAGCGACAATAGAATTATTACTTTTACTATCGCATCCTGCAATAGAAACAAATAATGCAAGCGCTAATGACACGGCAAAAATTTTTATAATAATTCTTTTATTCATCTGATACCCACCTCTTTAAGCAGATTATAAACAGGGCTGTAAATCGAAAGTTTTGAGCTTGTGCTTGTTGTATTTAAACCTGATGTATTGGAGGTTTTTTCATAATACAAAGCAGAATCGTGCTCTTTTACAGCATATTGACTATCACTTGTTTTGAAGTACTTTTCAACCAAATCATAATAGTTTGTAGAGATTTTACCATCGGTTGAAGCGCTATATATTACAATGTTGCTTTCATCTGCGAGAGCATCATTAAATGTAATATATGTTCCGTTTTCAAGGTAAACCTGATTTGTACCGCCGCTGATATTTATTTTGCCGGAAAGGATTAGTTTTGCTGTGCCGGTAAGATAAATCGCATCACTCATATTCTCATAAGAACTGCCCGATATAATATCTACATCTTTAAGCGAAATCTGAGCAGAACCGAGCGCCGCGATAACACCGCCGCGGCCTGTATTCGGATTATCGTCCTTTTGTGATGTTTTGCCGCCGTAAAGGGTTGAATTTGTAATATTTATCTTAGTTCCGTTTTCGGCACAGATTACAACACCTCTACCCTGTGTATTTACGGCAGAGCCATCAATTACGGCATCAATAATATTAAGTGTTCCTTTATTCTGAACCCAGAATACCGCGCCTTGTGTTGTACCGAGGCTTGCGGTTTTTGAGTTATAAAGCTTTCCTTTTCCGGTACAGTCCATAATGGTTAAGCTTTCGCCTTTAAAGCTGTAAACACGACTTGCCGTACCTTTAACATCATGTCCGTTAAGGCATAGAACAATATCTTTTACACCGGCATTAACGGTGGCGGCTTTACTAAGGGTAACATCATTCTCAAGGTAATAATGTCCCGCGGTTGTGGGCAAAGCGGTTTTCGATGTCCACTTGGTCCATTCAACGGTTTTTTCACAATG
>CAMPCO010000072.1 GCA_946646305.1 uncultured Clostridia bacterium
CTTGAAAATAATGTTTGTTTTGATTTAATAAAGCTAAATCGCATCTATCCTATCGAAAAAGATTTAATAAATTTGCTTTTAAAATATGATGAAATTCTATTTTTCGAAGAGAGTGTAAAATCCGGCAGTATTTCCGAAAAACTCGGCGATATGCTTTTAGAAAACGGATTTAGCGGGGTTTACAAAGCATATACTTTGCCTAATTCCTTTATTCCTGCTATGAAAGTATCAGATGCGCTCGGCATTTACGGACTTGATGAAAAATCTATCAAAAAGGCGGTTTCAAATGAGTAAAGAAAGACTTGATAAAGAACTCGTTCGCCTTGGTTTTTGCGAGTCAAGAGAAAAAGCCAGAGCCGTTATTATGTCCGGCATTGTTTTTGTTAATAACCAAAGATATGATAAACCCGGCGATATGGTAAAGCCTGATGATAAAATTGAGGTCAGGGGAGAAACCCTAAAATATGTAAGCCGCGGCGGATTAAAACTTGAAAAAGCGATCAATTCCTTTAATATTTCCCTTGATGGATTTATTTGTGCCGATATCGGCGCTTCAACAGGTGGTTTTACCGATTGTATGCTTCAAAATAAAGCTAAAAAGGTTTACGCCATCGATGTCGGCTATGGTCAGCTTGCATGGAAACTGAGAACTGATGAGAGGGTAATAAACCTTGAAAGAACAAATTTCAGATATGTTACAAATGAAAATGTTCCTGAACTTTTAGATTTTGCAAGCGTTGATGTATCTTTTATTTCATTATCTCTAATTCTTCCTGTTTTGAGAAATCTTTTAAAATGTGGCGGCAGGGCAGTTTGCCTTATAAAACCGCAGTTTGAAGCAGGCAAGGAAAATGTCGGCAAAAAGGGTGTTGTAAGAGATAAAAATGTTCATATCGCGGTTATTGATAAAATAATCGGCATTATAGCAGAAAATAATTTTTCTCTTTTGGGGCTTGATTATTCTCCTATAAAAGGTCCCGAGGGGAATATTGAATATTTGTGTTATATTGAAAAAAGTGATACTGTTCATAATTTTTGCAATATCACTTCAAAAGAGATTGTTGAAAAATCATATCTTGATTTAAAGGAGGGGTAAACTTTGGTAGTTTCGGTTTTGCCTAATCTTGATAAGTATGGCTCATCTGAGATGGTGGATAAACTCGGTGCTTTGCTAAAAGAACTTGGCGTAGAAGCCTATATTTCCGATAATGTTTGTTGCAGTTATTATAAAAATGCGCCCGAGGATGAACTTTTTAAAATATCCGATATTATAATTACCATCGGCGGCGATGGAACGATTATTCGCTTTTCTAAACGCGCCGCGGCATATAATAAACCGATTCTCGGTATAAATGCAGGCAGAATGGGTTATCTTGCCAATATCGAGCAGAAAGATTATCAGTCGATAAAGAGAATAATATCGGGCGATTATACCGTTGAAGAAAGAATGCTTCTGAAGGTTACCCTAATAGAAAACGGAAAAACAATCGGCGAATACGAAGCGCTTAATGATGCGGTTGTTTCAAGCGGGTATATTTCCCGTATAATTGATATCAGTGCGGGAATTGATAATGATATATTAAGATATCGCGCCGATGGACTTATAGCCTCAACCCCTACAGGCTCTACCGCTTATTCGCTTTCTGCGGGCGGTCCTATTATTGATCCTGTTATGAGCGCGGTTTGTATTACGCCCATTTGCTCGCATATGCTCTTTGCAAAGCCTATGATAGTATCCGGCGATAAAACCATTACCATTAAAGCTTTTTCTAAAAAAAGGTCGGAAATATATCTTTCCATTGATGGCAGAAAGGTTGCAAATATAAAGCCTTATACCGAAATAAGACTTACAAAATCTGAAAACAATGTTAAACTTATAAGGCTTGATAATAAATCATTTTTTAAAACCCTTTCAGCAAAATTTTCTGATATAAGAGGTGTAAACAGTGAAAAGTGACAGACAAATTCAAATCCTCAAAATAATTGAAGAGGAAGTAATTTTAACCCAGGATGATTTGCAAAACGCCCTTAATAAAAGAGGAATTAAGGCTACTCAGTCAACAGTAAGCCGCGATATAAAGCAGCTTCGCCTTGTAAAGGGCAGAGATAAAGACGGAAATTACAGATATATAAACAGTGGCTCCGATAGCTTTAAGGATGAGTCTTTTAAGCATTATAGTGAAATGATTACAAGATCGGTCACAAGCGTTAAATATGCGCTTAATAATGTTGTCGTTAAATGCTATAACGGAATGGCGCAAAGCGTTTGCGTTGCTTTTGATGCTTTGTTTAAGGATAAAATGCTTGGCTCTGTCGCAGGGGATGACACTGTTCTTATAATTACTGCTTCAGAGGATGACTCTGCAAAATTAACCGAAGAAATTCAAAGTATATTATAGGATAAGATATGCTGAAATCATTACATATTGAAAACATTGCGGTAATAGAAGAGACCAATATCGATTTTGTTGCCGGATATAATTGCCTCACCGGTGAAACGGGTGCGGGTAAATCCATAATAATTGATTCAATCAATGCCGTTTTGGGCGAGCGAACATCAAAAGAGATTATTCGTACAGGCTCTAAAAAGGCATTTGTTTCCGCGCTTTTTTGTGATTTATCGGAATATGTTGTAAATACATTAAACGAAAATGGTTTTGAACCCGATGAAAACGGCGAACTGCTTATAACAAGGCTTATAACCAACGATTCAAATACCGTTAAAATCAACGGAAAACCTGCTAATCTTGCAGTTTTAAAGCTTATCGCCAAAAACCTTGTCAATATTCACGGACAACACGATAATCAAACCTTGTTGATTCCCGAAAATCATATAAAGTATATTGATAAACTTGCGGAAAATGATGATTTAATCGATGATTATTATAATGAATTCCACAACCTTAATCTTTTAAGAAAAGAATTATCTTCTCTCGAAACGGATGAGGGCGAAAAACTAAGAAAAAGCGAACTTTTAAAATATGAAATAAATGAGATTGAGTCGGCAAATATTTCTGTCGGCGAAATTGAAAATTTAAAAGCCAAGCTTAAAATCATAGAAAACTATGAGAAGATTTCCGCCGCTTTGAGCGATGCTTATTATTCGCTAAACGGCACCGATGATACCGATGGCGCGGTGTCGCTAATAAAAAACGCGCAGTATGAAATTCAAAAACTTGAAATTGACGGGCTTAAATCTGCAAAATCAGCTTTTGGTGAGGTTTTGGCTTCTCTTGAAAACATTGCCTTTGAAATAAAAAGCGTTATGAGCGAAAATGATTTTTCAAAGCAGGATGCCGAAACCATTCATTCAAGGCTTGATGCCTTGCGGCCCGTAATTCTAAAATACGGCGGTAGCGAAGAAAAGGCGCTTGAATATTTAGCCGATGCTAAAACCAAACTTGAAACAATAGAACTATCCGATAAAAGGATAAATGAACTTTCCGTTTTGCTTGATGAGTCGACCGAAAGGCTTATTGAAAAAGCCCAAGTATTAACTAAATCAAGAGAAGCGGCGGCAAAAAAATTCTCAAAAGCCGTAACGGAAAAACTTGCTTATCTTAATATGGAAGGCTCTGTTTTTGAAACAAGTATAAAACAGGGGAAATATACCAAAAACGGTTGCGACCAGATTGAATTTATGATTTTAACCAATAAGGGCGATAGCCTAAAACCCCTTGTTAAAATTGCATCGGGCGGCGAATTGTCGCGCATTATGCTGGCGATAAAAAGCGTGCTTAATGAAAAAGACGATATTGATACGCTTATTTTCGATGAAATCGATTCGGGTATAAGCGGCCGCGCGGCAGACAAGGTCGGAATTCTTTTAAAAGATGTTGCCGCCTCGCGGCAGGTTATCTGCGTAACCCATTTGGCGCAGATTGCGGGTTATGCCGAAAACCATTTGCTTATTGAAAAGAAGATAACCGATGATAAAACCTATACTAATGTTAAATCTCTATCACAAGAAGAGAGAATAAATGAAATAGCCAGAATAATGTCCGGCACGGATATTACGGAAAACCTTTATAACACAGCAAAAGAACTACTTGATAGGAGCAGATAAAATTGAAAATCTATGAAGAATTGCAAGCAAGAGGACTGCTTGCGCAGGTAACAGATGAAAAGGAAATAAAAGAGCTCGTTAACAACGGCAAGGCGACCTTTTATATCGGCTTTGACCCCACTGCCGATAGTTTGCATGTCGGTCACTTTATGGCTCTTTGCCTTATGAAAAGATTGCAGATGGCGGGCAACCGCCCTGTTGTGCTTATAGGCGGCGGCACTGCCTATGTAGGCGACCCGTCAGGCAGAACCGATATGCGCTCGATGATGACGCCGGAAGTGATACAGCATAACTGCGACTGCTTTAAAAAGCAGATGGAGCGTTTTATCGAGTTTGGCGAAGATAAAGCCATTATGGTTAATAATGCCGATTGGCTTCTTAAACTTAACTATATCGAGCTTCTGCGCGATGTCGGCGCTCAGTTCTCTGTTAATAATATGCTGAGAGCCCGCTGCTATGAGCAGAGAATGGAAAGAGGGCTTTCTTTCCTTGAATTTAACTATATGATAATGCAAAG
>CAMPCO010000073.1 GCA_946646305.1 uncultured Clostridia bacterium
ACATCAGCGGTAAGGTAGTAATTACCGGTTACCGTAGGCAGCGAATTTGTGCTGAACCACGGTGTCCACTCAATGCCTTCATCGCCGTATTTTTCGATATGGGCATTATTGTGAGCAGATTTAGCCGAATCAGAGTAGAGATACATAGCCGTACCTACCGGTACAACGGAATAACCGGCTTTATCGCTTACAAAGTACTTTTCAGCACCTGTTTTATAAGCATTCGCAATCTGTCCTGACGGGGTAGCGGTGGAAACATATATTTTACTGCCTTCCGTAAGTCCGCCTGTGTATGCTTTTTTCTCAAAGGTTGAACCTGAGAACCTTAAGTATGCGCCTTTTGCAAGATACAGATTGTTTCTGCTGCTGCCGGATATTTGAACCTTGCCGCCGAGATAAAGTCTGGAGCTACCGCCCATATACACGGCATCGCCTAAGCTTACGCTTGATTTACCGGCTTTGACAGTGGTGTTATCAAGGAAGAGGTGAGAGCCCGAGGTTACATATATTGCACCGCCGCCTCCTGCAACCTCGCCACCGATAACTGTTGCATTTTTGATGATTATATCGGTGTTCTTTTCGCCGTAAATAACACCGCCGCCTGAAGGTAACCTCTGTTCGGGGGCAATATAAGTTCCGCCATAGAGACTTATAGTTCCGTATCTTGCCCAGAGAATACCGCCGCGGGTTGTTCCAAGATCACCCTGATATTTTGAGTACATCTTTCCTGTGCCGACACAGTCATGGATGGTAAGTCTTGTTCCTTTATCAATTGTAGCATAAATACGGGTGCTTGCGCATTTAACCGAGTAACCGTTAAGGCAGAGAACAACATCCTGCTTATTCTTTATGCTGTTTAACTTTGTTGTAACATTACCGCATAAATAATAGTGTCCGCTTGTTGTCGGCAGGGAGGAGCCGCTGGTCCAGGGCTGCCAAGTAACCGACTTGTCGCAATCTTCACATTTATGGGTATTCTTATGCGGTGTCTGAGGATTTGTCAATACACGGCTTATAACATACGCCACTTTTATTTTGAAATGAGTATCGCCCCAGCATTGAACAGTATCACCGGGCCTCAGAGTGGTCTCTTCGCCTAAATGATCCTCATAGAATTCACTTACATTATAAATCTTGCAGTCTTCATCAAGTTCATAATCGTATTCCTTGCCGTTATCTGCGGCTTTTGGATCTTCCTTTTTAAAGTGAATCATATTTTTTCCGGTGTAAGATTTAACCTTATACCAGCTCGCAACGGAATTGTAGTAAACAGATGATGCCGTTTCACAATCAATAATAACATCACCCGATAATTTAAGGTTCATTGTTCTTGCCGGAATGGAGTCTATTTTATTAACAAGCTCCCAGCTTGCGGTCTTATAATTCTTATATGAGCCGTTTGTGCACATAATAAAGTGATAGTAACCGTCGGCTTCCTTTTTCCTGGTGCTGATCTTTTTATTGTTGTCCCATTTGCGGTATGTGTTCCAGTAGAGATCACCGGTTTTAAAACGCTTAACAACATAAACCAAAACAACATTGCCTGCAGGATCGGTATAGCAGTGAATGGTATCATTAACCTTTATTTCGGAAGCTTCACCCTGTAAAACCTCAAAGTTTTTGCTTACATTATAAACTTCGTAATCAGGGGATAGGGTGCAGGTTTTCGGTTTACCGAAATCAAGAGATGATCTATCGTATTTCGTAGCGGTATATGTTTGCTCATCAAACGAATCAACAGTGTACCAGCTTGTGGTCGCGCCGCCGCCTGTGATGCGTTTGTAGTTGATATATTCTTTAACATAACCCTGATCATCAAATTCAAGACCCATAGCAGCTACGGAGTCCATCTTTGTAACAATATCTTTATCCTTACAAAGAACATCATATTGTGCGCCGCCCATGGCCATAAGGATGTGATATACTCCGTCTTTATCGGGTACACGGGTTGTAACGCCGTATGCTCTGTCAAATTTTCTTTCAAGATTCCAGTAAAGGCGAAGATTTGCATCGCGTTTTACTATGTATACGCCGAGTATGTTTTCCTCTCTGTCGATAATAACAGATAATTGGTCTTTCTTATTTATGGACTCAAACTTAACCGGCATACCCGCATCAGGACCGGCAATCGATGAGCAGTCATATATAGGAGTTGTGGACTTAACCTTAAGCGTTACTTTCTTGCCTAAAAGCATAGCGGTAGATCTGAGTGTAACCTCAAATTTTTCGGGGTTTACCTCAGATACATAAAGATTTTTGAATAAAAATGTTGCGCCGAGTTCTTCTATGGTCTTAATATCTGTAACTTCTCTGGTCTTTTCATCAACAACAAGACCCATAGCATCGTAGTCATCGATTTTAGTGGCTAATTTGAGTGTTTTAATCTTTCTCTCAGTAGGTCTGCCCTCAACAGAGAAAAGAATATGGTAATAACCATCCATTCGATCCTTTTCACGGGAAGTGAAACCGGAATCACCGTTACCGAAATAACTAAGTCGGTTAAGATTCCAGTAAATTTTAGAATCGGAAACACCGGCGCCTGTATCTACCGTATCTCTGTTAAGAAGTAATACGGTTACCGTTGCCGCTGCTGCAATAACCACCGCCAAAGCAATGGCGATTATTATCCACAGTTTCTTTTTGTTTAATGGCTTTTTCATACTTTTTCCTCCGTAATGTTTGCGAAATGTTAAATCGGAATAATAAATATGTATTATATTTATTTATACAATATAAAATAAAGTTTTATATTGGCCTTTCAAAACAGCTCAAATGATATAAAAAACAGTTTTTTGTTAAAAATGATAAACTTTACCGTATTTTTATCCATTCTTTTTATTTAATTTTACACCATTAAATACAGAAAATAAAGTAGACAAATCATTATAATTGACATTTTCGAAACAAAAAAAGATGGAAAATGCTTAAACATTTTCCATCTTTTAAAGTGTTGTTTATCAGTCGTAAATTTCTTTCAGCATTTCAATTAACTGAGCCGCACACATTTCGCCCGCACCCTTTTCAAACTTGGTGTTGTATGCTTCGTAGCAACCATAGTCATAAGCATCGGCAGAGGGCATATAGCTACCGAGGTATTGGTCGGTATAGCCTTGTGTGAATGTAACCTTAAAGGGTGATCCTGCACGCATCTGCTGGCCTAAAACATCAAAGAATTCAACAGGCCCAGTCGCAAAGCCTATGCTGTCGCCGATGCAGTAAGCATTTACGGGCATTGTAACTGTTTTTGCGGTTGAATAATTCTTTATTATACAAGATGCGTGGTGGTTACCCTGAATTCCGTACTGCTTGCAAAGGGGAAGAATGGCATCAAGTGAGTTGCCGGAAGCGGTGTAAAGTGCCAAAACTTCCTTTGCGGCACTGTAAAGGTAATCGTATCTGTGGATGGCAGGGCCTACAAAGTCCTTGGTTTCGCTCTTTACAAGGCCTGTGTCCATTTTTTCGAGTTTGTCATAAACATCAAGCGCATATCCCGCAAGCAGTTTACCATATTCCCTGTAATCGGTGGTGCGGTTGTTCTGCGGGAAAAAGGTGTCCGTTTCGTTCAGGTTTCCGGCGCATCCCTGGAAGAATGCAAAATAGCAATCTTTCTGGCTTTCCATATATTCTCTGCAGGAGCCGGAGAAATCGGCCGCCAGGTCGGTGTTTGTGCTGCTGCCGGTCATATGGTTGTGGGCTTGCCAGTTCATAAGAACAACATCTTTAACCTTTTCGCCATCACTGTTTGTGCGGCAGAATTTGATTAGTCGCATTGTTTCATCGGGTTCTTTAACATGAGCCACAACGGGTGAAGAACTCAGATAGCCGTAGTTATCGCCGGCGCAGGTTCCGTCTGCACGGTAGTAGTTACGAACAAAGTTAAGACCCTCGGTCTTTGTTTCGCCCGCATATAGAGTGGCGGTTTTTCTGTCCGCCATCGCCATATCAATGGCTTCGTGGGCGCGCTGATAGTATTTAACCTTGTAGTCGGTTACCGATTTAACCTGACTGCCTATCGAAACAGAAGAGTGGGTATGTGTACCGCTCAGGTGAACATAATTCGGGTCAACACCGTATTTGTTCTTTGCATACTGCCTTAATTCTTCAAGAATATCGGCATTTGACTGTGTCAGGTCGTGTGTCATAAGAAGCAGGGTGTTATCCTCTTTATCGGTAATGGCAATGCAGGTGAAATAAATCATATTAAGAAAGCCTGTGCTCATACGCTGAAGCGCGTTGCCGTAACTGGCAAGCGGAACAGAGTCCTTCGGCATTATTTCGGTTCTGCCGTAGCCTACGCGGAAACCTTTTGTAGCGGTTTTATCGCCATCGGGTACCGATTCGCCATAGGCATATTTTCTTGTAGTCAAAGTGTTGTCAGAGTCGCCGCCGCACGCCGCAATGCTAAGCAGCATTGCGACACAAAGAGCGATTGATAAAATTCTAAAAATTTTGTTTCTCATTATTTTATACCTGCCTTTCTAAGCAAGTTAAGTGCCGGGCTTAAAACTGCAAGTTTTGAAGAAACCGCCGTTTTGCTTGTGCTTGA
>CAMPCO010000074.1 GCA_946646305.1 uncultured Clostridia bacterium
GTGAGTTCGGGGTGGAAACCTGTGCCCACTTCAAGCATAGAAGCAACACGACCATTAAGGCTTATGGTTCCGCCTGTCGGCGCTGTTACGCGGGTGATAAGCTTTAAAAGGGTGGACTTTCCGGCGCCGTTGTGACCGATTATTCCTATGGCATCACCCTTGTTAACCGTAAAGGAAATGCCGTCAAGCGCTAAAAATGTTTCGCCGCTTTTATAATCTTTGGCGCCTATTTTTTTTGTGGGGTCTTCTTTGCCGAGCATTTTGGCGGTTTTGCGCTTTATCTCATCCCTGAGCGTTGTGCCGCCGATTTGACCGAGGCGGTATCTTTTTGAAACATTATCAATTTTTAACATCAATTCTTCCATATTACCACCCCTTTTAAATAGTATCCATAAAGGTGCGTTCAATTCGGCTGAACATTATAAGACCTATAAAGAAAACAACCAAAGTTGTTACCCAACTGATAAGATAATATGTAAGGTTAAAATAGCCAAAGCCGAACATGGCATAGCGGAAGGTTGTGATAATAGGCGACATCGGGTTTAACATATATATGGTCATAACAGTGGAAGAAACCTTGCCGCTTATAAGCTCTAAACCGTAGGCGATAGGGGAGCCATACTGCCAAAGCTGAAGCCCGAATGTTACGAGCATGGCAAGGTCGCGGTATTTTGTGGTAACAGAAGAAATAATAATACCAAAGCCCACCGCTAAAATAATCATCTGAATTATAAGAAGCGGAATTATCAAGAGCCAGGGGGAAAGTGTGATGCTTGTGCCTCCGCTTAAGATAAAGAATATCCAAAAGCCTAAAAACATCACAAACTGAATAAAGAAGGAGATAAGATTTGAAAATGCCGTGGCGATAGGGGTTACAAGCCGCGGGTAATAAACCTTACCCATTATAGCACTGTTTTGTATAAATGTGTTAGATGTTGCGTGCAAGGTGGTGGAAAAATAGCTCCAACAAATATTGCCCGACATATAGAAAAGAAAACTCGGTACTATAAAGTCGCCCTTGATATCGGCGGTGGTAAGGCCTGCTAAGTTGCCGAAAATTATGGTGAACACAACCGTTGTGAGCAGGGGCTGTATTACCGCCCAAAGCGGGCCTAATATGGTCTGCTTGTATTTGGATGTGAAATCGCGCTTTACAAAAAGGAATATAAGGTCGCGGTAGCTTAGCGTTTCCTTAATATGAAGGTCAAAAAGGCGGTGCTTTGAGGTTATAACCGTTTTAAATTCTGCCATTAGTTATTCTCCTGTTTTTATGATAATCTTTCTGTCCATCTTCTGATGGATATCGGCTTTTCGCCAAGGCCGATTTTTGATAATTTTTTATAGATATTATAAGATTTTCGCGTGATTGTACCGCTGTAAACAGTGGCGCAAAAGGTACCATAGCGATTTTTATAGTCAAGGCTTCCGCCCGCAAGGGCAAGCCCTGTTTTGCCTTTTTCGATAAGGGCTTCGATATACATTTCGTAAAGTTGTTTGCCAAAGGAATACTCCCGCAAATTTGAATCAAAGGTGTGGTTTTCTATAAAAACCTTGTCACCCTGCTCGCAAGATAAGGCAATAGCTCTTATTTCACCATCGCCTGTTTTTAAAAGATAATAATCGGTGAGGGGAAGTTTTAAAATATCATAATCTTTCTTGGTGATTTCGTGCGTTGCGCCTTTAAACTCATAAAATTTATCAACAACTTTGCTTGTGATATCTTCCTGCTTTATGTTTTCAAGTGTCAGACCGTCAAATTTTTCTTCGATTATTCTTCTTTCCCGCTTTAGATTATAACGGCTTTTTTGGGTCATACCTTTTCGCAGTTCCTCTGCGGTTTTCGGCAGTTTTAAAAAGAAGTCATTATGCCGCCAGCCGCGGTCAAGCAAAACGGAAAAGGGGGTATTTTTGTATTCTATATTTTTAATTTGTTTATAGTTTTCAAATATGTATTCTACCGCCGCCAGAAGTCCCGCACGGGAGATAGGGCACATCCAGGTGCCGAGAACGGCGGTATCTTCTTTTATGTAAAAGGGGAGAATGGTGCTGCTGTCTTCTTCTGTTATTATTAACTTTTTGTTATCATATTTTGGATATAGCTCATCAAAACGGCAAAGTGAAAAGTCAGGAGCATAATCGCCTTTAAAGTCGGACACTTCAGGTTTTTCGCCGCCTTTAAAGGCAGATAAGATCTTTTTGCCAAAGGGAAACAGGGCAGAGCATCTGCCGAAAAGCTCGCCTTTCCATATAGCGGTTTTGTCGGCTTCTATTACCGCTTTTCCAAACTTATCATGGGAAATCGCCAAAATATACCTTTTGCCCTTTTCATCATTCAGTTCAAAAAACACGGTATTAAGCCCGCGCTTTGCAAAAAGCTCACTTTTAAGGGCTAAAACTTTGCCCGTTTCTTTTTCTAAGGTTTTAAGCATTTTTATCTTTCGCCCGCTCTCCGTATTCTCCTATTGTTGCACCCGTAAAATCTTTTGAAATATGGGAGAATAGTTTTTCCATATCGCTATATAGCTTTTCTATTTTTTCTTCCGTATCAAACCGCCAGCATCCACCCGGCATCAGCTCGGAAGAATGAATCATAAACATTATATAGTCCTCATTTTCTTTAAGGCAGTGGTCGGCAAGATATATCATATCATTAAGATTTCTGCCTGTGGGCCTGAGCCAAAGTTCTCTTTTGGGTTTAACAAAAGAGTGAACTCTGCCAAGCGTTTCCCGCAAACTGCCGCTCTTTTTTGGCGGCATAACATGTAAGCGCCTTATGGTCATCGGTATTTCCAAAATGCCGTTTGTAAAGTATGGCTTTTTTGGGGCGGCAGAATAATCACTGCCGCGGCTTCCCGCGGTAGCGCCCGCGGAGGTTTCCCAGTTTACACCGGGTGTTACCGAGCAATCAAACTTATAGTTATATTTTTTAAGCAGTTTAAAATACCGCTCATCCATCGCCCAACGGCCGGCGCGGTGGGTTACAATCTGTTTTTCAAACTTTTCTGTTAAAAGGTCTGTTACAGCCTTTATTTTTTCATCCATTATATCGTCGGGGTATTCAATAAGGTAGGGGCAGTGACCGATTTCGGCGGCACTGTTTTCAAGTTCATAATGCGGCAGACTGCTCCAGGCGTGCAGGTGCATTCCTATTTCGCAAAGCCCGCTATCCCATTTTGGCTTCATAAACTCTACAAAGCGCGGGTCTTCCGCCATTTTGTAATCGGTAAGATAGGTGGGGCGAAACCCGTATTTTTCGCAAAGCGCCTGAAAACGGGGGAGGAAAAGGGTGTTTTCTGTGGTGACAGTATCGCCCTTTTTCCAGTCCCACTGGTTATCGCCTTCGGTATCGACAGAAATTAAAAAATACTTTTCTTTCATTTTGTTCCCTTTTGTAACAGATATTTTTGATATAGGTCTTTTATGGATTTTATAACAGTCTCTTTTTTGTAATCCGCTTCATCCATAATCTTTTTATGAAAACCTGATGGGGCAAGCAGTTTTTCTGCCCATTCTTTTTCACTTGTGTCCTTCCCCATAATAACTACTTTTTCGCTTATAACCGATTCTTTTGGGCACGCCGATGATACAACGCAAGTCACACCCGCCGCCTGCGCTTCAAGGGTTACAAGAGAAGAAGATTCGGTAATAGAGGTGGAAACAAAAACATCAAAAGCGGGGTAGATTTTTTCGGTATCTTTCCTGATTCCTAAAAATACAACCTTGTCAGCTATACCATATTCTATTGCATCCTTTTCGAGTTGTTCTCTTTCAGTGCCGTCACCCGTAAAAATGAGCATAGCCTTTTCGTTTTGTTTGGCGGCAACAGAGAAAACACGCATTAGAAAACGATAGTTTTTAACCGCTTCCATGCGCCCTACCGTGCCTATAACATAAGCATTATCAGGTATTCCGAGCGCTTTTCGGCAGGCTTTCTTCGTGTTTTCCGCGTTATGGAACTTTTCAAGGTTTACCATATTGAATATGTAATCGCAGGCACTTAGCCCATAGCGTTCTTTGGCTTTTTCAAACTGGGTCTTATTAAGGCAGACAGGGTGCACACCGCAAATATTTACGGCATTTTGAATATAGGGTATATGCGCGTCATTCACGGCATAAGGGTCGCTATGCAAGGTATGCGCCCAAATGTATTTTTTGTGTGTCCGCTTTATACAGGGGTATATCAGTTTTATCATTCGCGTGTTGTGGGTATGAACTACATGCGGATGATTTTTTAAAAGATGGAAAAACAGTTTACCGCTGTAGGATAGGAAATTATGAATTTTTCTTATATAATAGTGAGAACTTTTCGAGTGATAAGCGCCAAGATATGTGATATTAAGGCCTTCTTTTCTTGCCGCTTTATCAAATTCCGAATTGCGGCAGTTTTCCAAAACCACAACCGAAAAATCAATATCGGGG
>CAMPCO010000075.1 GCA_946646305.1 uncultured Clostridia bacterium
GCTTACAGAATGGCGGGCGCGGGAGCCGGCGCGTTTATGGTAATAGGCGTTATACTTGCGGTGCTTGTTTGGATTGCGGGTATTGTTTTCACAATATACAAGTCTTATTCTTATCGTTTTGTTGAATATATACTTATGACAGAGGATGTTTCCGCTACCGAGGCGCTTCGCAAGTCGGTTAAAATGACAAAGGGCTTAAAGGGTCAGATGTTTGTCGCCGATCTGCTTTTAAATGTCGGAATATATGTTGCCGCGCTTATTCTCGGTATGCTTTCGGCCATTCCTTATATCGGTTCAATATTCGGCATAGCGGCAATCGTTTTCGTTATTGTGGTTATTTTGTTCAAGGATGTCTTTACAGGTCTTTATTCCGCGGCATTTTATAAAATGCCGGTTGCAAACAGGGAAAATATGGTTTCAATCGAAGAAAAATTTGCCGAAAAGCTTGAAAAAATAGAAACAGAAGAAACACAAGAATAAGAAAAGATATAGAATTAAAAATGGGTCGACACAGTATCGGCTCATTTTCTATGGAAAGGAGAGAAAAGCGGATGATTTGTCCCGAATGCGGTCACGAAAACGAAAAAGATGTGACCTATTGCATAAACTGCGGCTATTGCTTTAATGCCGAAAAGCATGAAGAATTTGAAGAAGCGATAGAAGAAAACCGGGTAAAAAGCGGCATCAGAGCGTTGCTTTCTTCCCCTCTTTTTCTAGCCATAGCAATAGTTTTCGGCATTTCCGTTATAGTGGGTATTGTTTATAATTCGGTAGGGTATAACTATCTTGTAAGCCTGCTTTATAAAGCGGCAAGGCAGCTAAGTATGGAAAAAGAGCTTTACGGGATAATCTATAAAATTCCCACAAGATCGGTCTTTTCCGCCATTTTCGGCAGTTCGCTTAAAATTCTCACCCTTTTCGGGCTTTTTATGACCTATATATCGGCAAAGAAAGCCTCTTATAATATGAATATCGGCGGGCTTAATATCCTTAAAATATCGGTGACCGTTTATGAGATTTTGAGCATAATGCTGGCAGTTCTCTTAACCTTTGCGGCGGCGTATGTTGCGGGGGTTTTGTATGAGAGGAACGGTCATATAATAAATGGCTATCTCGCCACTGTTATTGCGGTAATTGCGGTCTGCTTTGCGGCGGCTTTCGGCATTTTGGCGGCGGCGGTTATTTTCTTTTCAAAACTCAGAAAAATGACAGAAGCGGCAAAGGCGGGACTGCTTACAGGCAAAGCCGATTTAAAATCTTATGACTATGCGGGTGTGGTTTGTGTTTTACTGGCGGTGTTTTCGCTCTTTGGCGCCGTAATCGGCGGAATAGGTCTTGCCACTGCGGCAGGGGTTTTAAGCGCGGCGGCATATCTGCTGTTTGCGGTATTATTCTTTAAATTCAGCAAAAAAAGCAAAACAGGTTTCGCCCCGATTTTCAAACTCATAGCACAAAACGACACTGAAATTACAACAGAATAAAATAAAAAAATATCCGCACTGACATTCGGCGCGGATATTTTTGTTAATTTATAAATAATATAACAAAATTTATATTGATAATTTTCCGATTATACTTGTATTCTAAAAAAAATAATGATATAATCTACTTTGAGACATTTTTTACTTGGTCTGAAAAATAAAAATGATATATTGGAGGAATTACAAATGGCAAAGAAATATGTTTATCTCTTTACCGAAGGCAATGCCGATATGCGTGAGCTTCTCGGCGGTAAGGGCGCTAACCTTGCAGAAATGACCAACATCGGTCTTCCTGTACCGCAGGGCTTTACCATCACAACCGAAGCTTGCACAAGCTACTATGATGACGGCAGAAAAATCAACGATGAAATTCAATCTCAAATCATGGAATACATCGGAAAGATGGAAGAGATTACCGGTCGTAAATTCGGCGACCTGGAAACCCCTCTCCTCGTTTCGGTTCGTTCAGGCGCTCGCGCTTCCATGCCGGGCATGATGGATACCATACTTAACCTCGGTCTTAATGAAGATGTTGTTAATGTTATGGCAGAAAAATCGGGCAACCCCCGTTGGGCTTGGGACTGCTATCGCCGTTTCATTCAAATGTATTCCGATGTTGTTATGGAAGTCGGCAAAAAATACTTTGAAGAGCTTATAGACCAGATGAAAGCAGAAAAGGGCGTTACCCTTGATGTTGAGCTTACAGCAGAAGACCTTAAAGAACTTGCAGGCAAGTTTAAGGCTGAATACAAATCAAAGATAGGCAAAGATTTCCCGACCGATCCTAAGGAACAGCTTATGGGCGCTATCGAAGCCGTTTTCCGTTCCTGGGACAACCCCCGTGCAAATGTTTATCGCCGCGATAACGATATCCCTTATTCCTGGGGTACTGCCGTTAACGTTCAGATGATGGCATTTGGTAACATGGGCGATGATTGCGGTACCGGCGTTGCATTTACCCGTGACCCGGCAACCGGCGCAAAGGGACTCTTTGGTGAATTCCTTACCAATGCTCAGGGCGAAGATGTTGTTGCCGGTGTTCGTACTCCTATGCACATCTCCGAAATGGAACAGAAATTCCCCGAAGCATTTGCTAAATTCCAGAAGGTTTGCCAGATTCTTGAAGACCATTACCGCGATATGCAGGATATGGAATTCACCGTTCAGAACGGCGAACTTTATATGCTTCAGACCCGTAACGGCAAGCGTACCGCTCAGGCGGCTCTTAAAATCGCTTGCGATTTGGTTGATGAAGGCAAGCGCACTCCCGAAGAAGCAGTTGCCATGATCGACCCCAGAAACCTCGATACTCTTCTTCACCCGCAGTTTGACCCGAAAGCTCTTAAGGACAGCGAACCCGCTGCGGTAGCTCTCGGCGCTTCCCCCGGTGCGGCTTGCGGTAAGGTTGCTTTCTCTGCAGAAGAAGCAAAGGCTCGCGCAGAAGCAGGCGAAAAGGTTATTCTTGTTCGTCTTGAAACCTCTCCTGAAGATATTGAAGGTATGAAAGCGGCGCAGGGCATACTCACCGTTCGCGGCGGTATGACTTCTCACGCAGCCGTTGTTGCCCGTGGTATGGGTAAATGCTGCGTTTCGGGCTGTGGCGAAATCGTTATGAACGAAGAAGCAAGACAGTTCACCCTCGCAGGCAAAACATATACCGATAAAGATTATATTTCAATCGATGGCTCAACCGGTAAGATTTATGATGGCATAATCCCCACCGTTGAAGCTTCCATCGCAGGCGAATTCGGCAGAATTATGGCTTGGGCTGATGAGTTCCGTACTCTTAAGGTTCGCACCAATGCCGATACTCCTGCCGATGCTAAAAAGGCAGAAGAACTCGGCGCAGAAGGTATCGGCCTTTGCCGTACAGAGCATATGTTCTTTGAAGGCAACCGTATCGATGCTTTCCGTGAGATGATCTGCTCCGAAACCGTTGAAGAACGCGAAGCCGCTCTTGATAAAATTCTTCCCGAACAGCAGGGCGACTTTGAAAAACTTTATGAAGCGCTCAAGGGCAACCCCGTTACCATCCGTCTGTTGGATCCTCCGCTTCATGAGTTCGTTCCCACCGAAGAAGCCGATATTAAGAAGCTTGCCGATGCACAGGGCAAGAGCGTTGAAACCATCAAGAATATCATCAATTCTTTGCATGAATTCAACCCGATGATGGGTCACCGTGGCTGCCGTTTGGCTGTTACTTACCCCGAAATCGCCGCTATGCAGACAAAGGCAATCATCCGTGCGGCTATCAATGTTAAGAAAGCTCATCCCGATTGGGCAGTTAAGCCGGAAATCATGATTCCGCTCGTTGGCGAAGTTAAAGAGCTTGCTTTCGTTAAGAAGACCGTTGTTGCTTGCGCTGATGCTGAAATCAAAGCAGCAGGTGTAGAAATCGAGTATGAAGTTGGTACCATGATAGAAGTTCCGCGTGCGGCTCTTACCGCCGATGAAATAGCTACTCAGGCAGACTTCTTCTGCTTCGGTACAAACGACCTTACCCAGATGACATTCGGCTTCAGCCGTGATGACGCAGGTAAGTTCCTCGGCGCTTACTATGATAATAAGATTTTTGAAAACGATCCGTTCGCAAAACTTGATAGAAACGGTGTCGGCAAACTTATGAAGATGGCTATTGACCTTGGTAAAAAGGCCAACCCGAACCTTCATATCGGCATCTGCGGCGAACACGGCGGCGACCCCTACTCTGTAGAGTTCTGCCACGAAATCGGCCTTGATTATGTATCATGCTCACCCTTCCGTGTTCCGATCGCTCGCCTTGCCGCAGCTCAGGCAGCTAT
>CAMPCO010000076.1 GCA_946646305.1 uncultured Clostridia bacterium
ATAGAGGGGCATAATGTTTTGTCCGAGCAGACAAAAACCACCAAGTATGAGCATGTCATTCCGCAAATAATAGCCGCGGAGGAAAGCAGCGAAGTCGAGGGGCTTTTGATAATTCTTAATACTGTCGGCGGCGATGTTGAAGCGGGACTGGCTCTGGCTGAACTTATAAGCGGGATAAAAAAGCCCACTGTCGCTTTTGTGCTGGGCGGCGGACATTCAATAGGTGTTCCGCTGGCTGTGGCGGCGAAAAGGTCATTTATAGCGCCGAGCGCCACTATGACTATTCATCCCGTGCGGATGAACGGGCTTGTTGTCGGCGTTCCGCAGATGATGAACCATTTTGCCCGTATGCAGGAGCGAATAACCGAATTTGTTGTAAAAAATTCCAATATATCAAAAGAAAGATTTACCGCCCTTATGATGAATACCGGCGAGCTTGTGACCGATGTCGGAACAGTGCTCACGGGTGATATGGCGGTAAAAGAGGGGCTTATAGATTCCTGCGCTTCGATAAACGAAGTTCTCGATTGTTTATACAGTATGATAGAAACCAACAAAAATTCAAGGGAGACGAATTATGGCAGCAACAAAAGGCAGAAAAAAGACACAAGCCGGCAAGGCAAAAAGCGGCTTCAATCGTGAGATTGCGGCAATATTGCTTTTCGCTTTGGCTCTGTTTTTAGGGGCGGTTGTCTTTATAAAGGGAGAAAACCTCTGGAACAAAATGCATTCATTTTTCTTTGGCGTTTTCGGAATAACGGTGTTTTTCTATCCTTTCTATGTGCTGGTTATCGCCGTTTTAACCGCGGCAGGCAAGGCAAAAAAATCTTTTAAAATAAAACTAATAGAGTCGGAAGCGCTGATACTGCTTCTCGGCGCTATTGTCGATGTTTTGAGGAAAGCCCCGAAAGCCGATTTCACCGCCCACCTCACAAACGCATATAATGCAGGCGCAAATCTAAAAAGCGGCGGTTTTTTAGGCGCGCTCATAGGCCACCCGGTATCTCTCGCTTTCGGAAAAGCGGGCGCGGCGGTTACCATAATAATCATAATGTTTGTGCTTGTAATGCTCATAACAGGCTCAACCCTTATGGGGCTTTTTGACTCGGTTAAAAAGCCCGCCCAAAATCTAACGGCAGAAGCCAAAGAAGCCTATGCCGAACGCGCAAAAATACGCAGTGAAAAGCAACATCAGGCAGAAGAAAAACGCCGTGAGGCGGCAAACAATACCGAAATCGACTTTGATGTTGAGGGTATAGAGCCTGAAAACGCGGGCAAAAAATCAAAATGGGGCGCAAGCAAGAGCAAAACTTTAATAGCGGCATATAATGATGAAAATATAGAAACAGAAGCCGATACTTTCCCCGAAGATGAAAAACTCGATGATGCGCTTGATGAAATAAGCGAAGAAAAACCGGAAAGAATAACCGTTGATATGGAGGAGGAAACCGCTAAAGTAAGCGAAGAAATCTCCGATAACGATGATAATACAATCGGCTACATAAAACCCCCGATAGACCTTTTAAGCCCCGGGGACAACGGCAATTCAAAATCTGCCGAGGCAGAGCATCGCGCAACCGCCGAAAGGCTTGTTGAAACCCTTAAAAGCTTCGGTATAGAAACAAAGGTTGTCGATGTAAGTTACGGCCCCACCGTTACAAGATACGAATTGCAACCCAAAGCGGGTGTTAAAATAAGCAAAATCACCGGTCTTGCCGATGATATTGCAATGAACCTTGCCACCGCGGGTGTCCGCATTGAAGCGCCAATTCCAAACAAAGCGGCAGTGGGTATTGAGGTTCCGAACCGCAACAAGGCTTCGGTTCATGTTCGTGAGATTATTGAGTCAACCGCCTTTTCATCCTCCCGCAGTAAACTCACCATCGCATTGGGCCGCGATATAGGCGGTAATGTTGTTGTGGGCGATATTTCCAAAATGCCCCACGGCCTTATAGCCGGCGCTACGGGTTCAGGTAAATCGGTTTGCATAAACTCTATTATTATGAGTATTCTCTATAAGGCAAACCCCGATGAGGTTAAACTTTTGATGATTGACCCCAAGGTTGTTGAACTCGGTATCTATAACGGCATACCCCATCTTCTCATCCCTGTTGTAACCGACCCGAGAAAAGCGGCAGGCGCGCTTGGATGGGCGGTTGAGGAAATGGAACAGAGATACAGAATGTTTGCCGATAGAAATGTTCGCGATATAGAAGGCTATAATCGTTTTGTTGATACCTTAACCGATGAGCCCGATATAAAGAGAATGCCTCATATTGTAATAATAATCGATGAGCTTGCCGATCTTATGATGACCGCTCCGCGCGAGGTAGAAGAGTCTATTCGCCGCATAGCCGCCAAGGCAAGAGCGGCGGGTATGCACCTGCTTATCGCAACCCAGCGCCCATCGGTAGATGTTGTAACCGGCGTTATCAAAGCAAATATTCCGACCCGTATCGCCTTTGCCGTTTCATCCCAGGTCGATAGCCGAACAATTCTCGATATGGCGGGCGCCGAAAAACTGCTCGGCCGCGGCGATATGCTCTTTGCGCCGATAGGCTCCACAAAGCCCAAACGCGTTCAGGGTTGCTTTGTTGATGACAGCGAGGTTGAAAAGGTTGTAGAATATGTTAAATCTGCCGCCAAAGCGCAGTATGATGATAATATAATGCAGGAAATCGAGCGCCAGGCTACGATGGATAAGCAGAAAAAAGGCGGCAATACGGAAGAAGAGGATGAAGACACCGATCCCGTACTCGAAGATGCAATCAAGATTGTTGTCGAGATGGGACAGGCTTCAACATCTCTTTTGCAGCGCAAACTAAAACTCGGTTATGCCCGTGCGGCACGCGTTATCGATATGATGGAGCAGCGCGGAATAGTAGGCCCTTATGAGGGCTCAAAACCGCGTAAGGTTCTTATAACCCAGGATGAATTAAATGAGCGCATAGCAGGGGATAATCTGTTGTGAGCAGGTCAAAATCAGATAAGCAAACCCTGCTTATGATGCTGCTTGTGGCAATAATAGTGGTTTTGCTTATCATTATATTAGCCCTTGCCTTAAAGAAACAAAAGCCGAAAACCGATAATAGCCCAAAGGTTCAACCGACCGTTTTGGCGGAAAACGATTATATCGCGTTTTTGGATGTCGGTCAGGGCGATGGCGCTCTGCTTAAAAGCGGGGACACATCCGCCGTTATAGATAACGGCAGACCCGAAGGCGCCGCCGCTTTTTGCGAAAAGCTTAAAAACCTTGGTGTATCAAACATTAAAACCATGCTTTTAACCCATAATCATGATGACCATATGGGCGGCAGTGAGGCGGTTTCAAATGCTTTTGATATAAATAACCTTATTCTGCCCGACCTTTCAAAAAGTGGCAGTCCCACCCGAATTCTCGGAACGGTTTCAAACACTGTATCATCAGCGGGCGGTAATGTTCAAACGGCAAAATCGGGTATGTTTTATGATATAGGCAATATAAAAATGACCGTTCTTTGTTGCTACTATCAAAACAGTGATGAAAACGAGCGCTCGATTATAACCCTTGCCGAGCTTGGCGGGAAGCGGTTTTTGTTCACAGGCGATGCCGGAAAACAAGCCGAAAGCCAGATGATAAATGACGGCATTGATTTTGATTGTGATGTTTTAAAAGCGGGGCACCACGGCAGTCGCGGCGCATCCTCGGCGCAGTTTTTGGCGCTTTGCACGCCCGAATACGCGGTAATATCCTGCGGCGCGGGAAATCAGTATAAACATCCGCATGAAGAGGCATTATCCCGCCTTATAAACGCGGGCGCTGAAATTCTCAGGACCGACCAAAGCGGAGATATAACCTTTTATGTGCTTGAAAGCATCCTAAAATATAAAACCCAAAAATAAAAAACACGGTTAAAGCAGTAAACTTTAACCGTGTTTAATTTTGCTTTTTTACAGCCCTTCTCCGGAATCTGTATCTTTGTATCCCATAACCTTAATACCGTTTCGCAGATTTCCGTCACTGTGGTAAAAATATGTGTTGTTAATATCTATCTTAATTCTGCCGTTTTCCACCGAGAAGTACGCCTCGTAAACAGAGGTATGGTCTTCGGTCACATAACTTTGGTAATATCTGCCCGTTTTCGGGTTGTATTCCGAAGTTATCATCTCGAGAATATCATCGGTGAGTTCTTTTGGCTCCTGGTCGGGGTCTACTATCTGAACGGTTATCTTTTCACCGTGCAGTTTAACATATATTTTCCATTGTGCCTCATC
>CAMPCO010000077.1 GCA_946646305.1 uncultured Clostridia bacterium
AACCCCGATTACAACCCCGAAAACGAGTATATTCCGCGAAAAGCCCGAAAAGAATGGGAAGCGGTAGGACTTATAGGAAAACTGTATCTTCGTGATGACGGCAGTGCGGCACCCGGTGATTTTGTAACCGCAAAAACAGGTGGCATTGCTACTGTAAGCGACACTAAAACAGGCATTCGCGTTCTCGCAAGAGTAAATGAAAATGTAATAAAAGTCCTTTTAAAGTAACGTATGGTTTTTTATCACATAGATTGTAGTGTACAGGTTTATAAAACCTGCAACTTAAAAGGGAGAAAACAAAATGATTAAAGGTATTGATGTTTCCGATAACAACGGAAAAATAAACTGGGCGGCGGTAAAATCCGCAGGCGTGCAGTTCGCTATATTAAGACTTGGTTACGGCAATGATGATACTTCGCAGGATGACAAAACCTTTGAAGATAATGTTAAAGGCTGTGAAGCAAACGGCATCCCCTGGGGCGCTTATATCTATTCTTATGCTATGAGTGTCGCAGAAGCCAAAAGTGAAGCGGCGCACTGCATCAGAAAACTGAAGGGTAAAAAGCCGACCTATCCCGTTTGTTTTGATATGGAAGATGCCGATGGCTATAAAGCAAAACGCGGCGGTCTTTCAAAGGATTTGGCGGTAAGCATTTGCGAAACCTTCCTTGATACAATGGAAGATAACGGCTACTATGTGGCGCTATATGCCTCTCTTTCCTGGCTGGACGGTATTTTAAACAGTTCTCGCCTTGATAGATTTGATAAATGGGTAGCGCAGTGGAACACCGTTTGCCAGTATGATAAAGAATACGGGCTTTGGCAGTATGGCGGATCGACTAACTATATCGAAAGCCCGACTGTAAGCGGTATCAGCGGCGCGGTGGATAAAGACTATGCTTATAAAGATTATCCCGCGCTCATTAAATCAAACGAACTAAACGGCTGGACGGTTTCACCCCGTGGTTTTTTGGACTCGGCAGGTGAAACCGAGGCAAACGGCTGGGCATATAACGGCGTAAACGATACACCCGTCACCGTTCATCTTTATGCATATCGCGGCAATACACCGATTTTCCTTTGCAGTACGGTAGCAGATATTTACCGCAAAGATCTTGTTGGAAATGCCGGCAACGGTTATCACGGCTTTAATGCCGAATATTCGCTTGAAAACCTTCAAAACGGCGAATATGTTATAAAGGCATTTGCAATAGATAAAGAAAGCGGCGTGGAACTCAAGGGCGAAAAGTCCGTTAAGATAGAAAAAAAGGCAGAGACCCCGCCCGCCGAAACACCCGAAAAGCCCGAAAAGCCTGACAGCGGCGACACATCTTCCGATACAGGCAAGGGTATTCTTGCCGCGCTTAAAAGGCTTTTGCGGCTAATTCTTAAATGGATAGTTGAATAAGAAGGAAGTATAATGAAAATAAATCTTTTAGTGCGCATAAAAAACCCGACCTTTTGGCTCACATTTTTGCCGACAGTTGTGGCGCTTGTTTACACCATTTGCGAAATGGTGGGCTTTGTGCCGCCTATCGCAAAGGAAAGTATGGTAAGCGCCATAGCGGCGGCGGTTTCCGCCCTTGCGGCTTTGGGAATTTTAGTTGACCCCACAACAAAGGGAATAAAGGATAGCGAAACCGCCATGGGCTATACCTCGCCGAAAGCGTAAATGCAGATTATCTCGGCTGTAATAACGGCTGCCTTTGCCCTTTGCGGCACGGCACTCACCGTTTTTTGGGGAAACAGACAGAGCGAAAAAAACATCCTAAAAAGCACCGATGTTATAGTCTATCGCCTTGATGTTCTCGAAAAAAAGGTAGATGCTCTGGCGGCGGTTTTGCCCGGTATCAAAAAAGAGCAAAGGTACCAAAAAAGGTCGCTTTATGCATTAAGAGCACAAAACAGGGTTTAAAAAAAGACCGTTAAGTTTTAAACTTAACGGTCTTTTTGCGTTTTTTATTTTGCTTTTGTTACAATGTATCTTTCAATATCGCTTTGCTTATCCCAGGTGCCGCTTACGGGTTTTGTGCAGGCGGGGTCGGTATAGGCAGAATAAGTAACCGAAGAGTCGGGTTGATATTTTATCGAATAACCGGCGTTTGCTTTAAAGGTTACGGTCATTTCATTTGTAGAACCGGTGGTGGTGCTGGTTCTCGGGTTTTGAACAAAAAGCACATTGTTCTTTTTAACATCGGGGTTTTCAAAATCAGCGCGCATTTCATCAATTTCCGAAATGCCGGGTTTATCATATTCTACCGTGATTTTATAAACCGTCTTGGCTTCCTTTTCGGATATATCGGAATAGGTGATGCTCTTTATTTCATAGGTCTTGGCATCGCAGATAAGCTCGGTTGAAATTATTTCACCACCGTATTCATAGCAGATTATATCTTCCAAAAAATATTTACTGCCGGTTTCATCCCTATCGGAAATAATATGAATTTCGCCGTCTTCTTCATAGCATTTTTTTATGGTTTCGTGGTATTTATCATACCAGTCCATTTCAAGCTCGGGTACAATGCTCAGCATATAGGGTGTGTAGTTGTTCTCAAAGCTCGCGTGGTAAACCTTTGTGGAAAGCTCGCCATCCTTATAGTTATATTGATAGGAAAGGCGGGCGGGCATTCTGTACCAAATTGTGCTTTCGGTTTTAATATAAGCATAATCGGGTGTTTCGTAGCTGTAAGAAATATAGTTTGTCGCATTTTTAGAGGTAACGGCAAGCGTTTCGCCTGCTTCAAGATTAGCAGTTTTTTCTTCTATAAAAGGGTTTTCAACGGTAAAAGCCACGGAAGAGTGGTTTTGAAGCAGATTTATGTTTTTATTCGCTTCATAAACCTTAGCGATAACCTCTTGTGTCGCTTCCTCATCCATATTATTGCCGCAAGCCGCAAGGCAAAAAACAAAGATAAGTGATAATAAAATTGCCAAAAGTTTTTTCATAAAAATACTTCCCTTGGGGGCGCTTAAAAAGTGCCGTAAAATTTTAATCTATAATACCACAATCGGTATCTATAATCAAGTAAAAATCATTTTTCAAATTTGGCGGCAACCTGTGTTAAAAGTTCCCTGATGTTCAGGTGTTGCGGGCATACCTTTTCACACATTCCGCATTTAATGCAATCGGATGCCTTGCCGTGCCCCGCGGCGGTGAGAATAGAGTTGTAGTAATACTTTGTATTCCAGTTGTGAAAAGCCTCGTAGGCGTTAAGCGAAGAAAACATATCGGGAATACGAATGTTTTTGGGGCATTTGTTTTCTTGGGTGCAGTACTTGCAGGCGGTGCAGGGGATAAGCTGCAAACTTTTAAAAATTTCGCAAACCTTATCTACCGCCGCCGCTTCTTTTTTTGTAAGCGGTTTAAAGTCCTTCATGGTGTTAAGGTTATCTTCCATCTGCGTGGTATCGCTCATACCCGAAAGCACCATACAAACATTTTTAAACCCCGCGGCAAAGCGAAGCGCATAAGAAGCATTACTGCCGCTTCCCGCCTCGCGCAAAATCTTATCGGCGCTTTCGGGAAGACTAACGAGGCTTCCGCCCTTTACAGGCTCCATAATCACGACGGGCTTATCGTATTTTTCGCAGACCTCATAAACCTTTCTCGCTTCCACCGATGCATCTTCAAAATCAACATAGTTTAGCTGAATTTGAACAATCTCAACCTCGGGGTGTTCCATAAGTATTGTGTCAAGCACCTCGGCTTTATCGTGGAAAGAAAGACCGAAATGTTTTATAAGTCCCTCTTCTTTAAACTTGTAAGCCGTTTCATAGGCTTTGGTGCGCTTATATTTTTCATAACTTGTTTTGTCCTGCGCGTGCATAAGATAAAAATCGAAATAATCAACGCCGCAAGATAAAAGCTGGCTTTCAAAAAGCGGGCGAATTTCCTCCTGAGTTTTAAAGAAAAAGGTGGTAAGCTTGTTTGTTAAAAGAAATTTATCCCTTGAATACCGCTTTGCAACAACATCTCTGATAGCGGTTTCCGAAAGTCCGTTTATGTATCCGTGGGCGGTATCAAAATAATTAAAGCCGGCGGCTATAAATTTATCCGCCATTTTTTCAAATTCTAAATAGTCAACCTGTTCGCCTGCCATCGGCAGTCGCATACAACCAAAGCCGAAATTGCCCTTTATTTCAGGGAAAAACTTATTTTGCTCCATAGCCTTTACCTCTTTTCTT
>CAMPCO010000078.1 GCA_946646305.1 uncultured Clostridia bacterium
TTTTTGCTTCGCAATCATTGCCTTTTCTTATAGTTCTTTTAAAATCGGACTCGCGAAGTCTTTCAGAAAAATCATCGTATCCCTTACTTAAAGAGTATTCGAGGATATCAATAGCTCCTGACACTGTTTCGGCATACTCGATTTGCTCTTGATTATTTCCTTCAATAAGCTCGGCATTATCTAAAAGTTCCGCGGCTTCCGTCTTTAAAACTGAAACATACTCGCGGGCTTTTTGGAGAGCCTGGTCATAATACTTGTTGCCGACATTAAACTCGCATCTGTAAGGCGCGATAAGGCTTTCAAAAAAGGCATCCATATCCGGCCTTTGCATCGCTTCATCAAACAATTCAAGTACAAGTGTGCAAAGATTTGTTTCGTCATACTCGCAATTCGTAAGCTGCAAAGCCATATCAAAAGCAGGGCTGTGCTCTTTAAAATGCGGTTCTAATAAATCATCTAATAATCTCGCCCTTTTTTCTGCCAAATCATCCCCTGTGGAAACGGAAAAATCGGGCGTTATGCCGAGAAGCGAAAAGTTTTCGCGAACAAATCCGGCACAAAAAGAGTCTATTGTGCAAATATCGGCAGAGCCTAGCAGATATTTCTGCTCTTTTAAGTGCTCTTTTTCAGGTTCGTTTTTAATTCTTTCATAAAGCGCCTGCTCTATTCTGGCTTTCATTTCCGCCGCCGCTGAATTGGTAAAGGTTACTATAAGCAGTTTATCTATGGGGGTGGGGTTTTCGGGCTTTGTGATAATATTCATAACGCGCTCAACCAAAACCGTGGTTTTGCCCGAGCCTGCCGCGGCAGAAACAATTATCGAGCCGGTGCTTTCTACTGCATCTTTTTGAGCTAAGGTAAAATCATTTCTCATTATTTTCCCACCTTTCCATAATTTCAAGAGTCTCCCTATTTTTATGATTTTCGGCAGATACAATTTCGCTTGGTCTTATGCGACAAACCGCAGTGAAACCACAATATTTACAAGCATCTTTTTTGTTGCCGTTTACGGGGTTTGGCGATACCTTTCCCTTATAAAGTTCTACGGCTGATGCGGCAATCTGTTTTTCTAAAAATTTGAATATTGTATCGAAATCTTCGGTATGTACAAAAGACTCTTTATTTTTGCCGTTTAATACCGGTACAAATCTGCCGGAAAAGCTTTTATCCATAGCGTTGGCAACATCGGTTTCATCGGTAATAATTCCGTTCATACAGGTTTTGCTTTTATCTTCTGATGTATCTCTTCTTGCGGCATTGTAAAGTACACCGGCGGGTTTTCCGCCGTATTTTTCATCTTTGCAAACGGCATAAAGATATAAAAGCATTTGCATACTTTGACCTACTAAAACATTAGAAAGTTTAAAGTATTCCTGCCCTGTTTTATAATCGACCACTCTTACATAGTCTTTGTATTTATCAAGGCGGTCAACCTCTCCGCTTAAAATAAGGGTGTTATCTTCCGAAATGGGAATTTTAACTGCCGGTATATCGCCGTCTTCACTATCGGATATTTTAAGTTCGCATGCCACGGGCACAAAATCGGTGTTTTTGAATTCATCCGATAAAATATACAAAACCGCTTTAACACTGCGATAAATTGTTCCCAAAAGATAGTTGGTTTTAAAGTTTCTGACACTTTCAAACCCCGGGACTGATTTTAAATAGTCTTCTATATAATCTTTTGCAAGGTTATCAAGTTCCTTGTGTGAAAGGCTTCCGAGCTTGGTGCCGTGTTCCTTTACAATTCTTTCAAGAACATAGTGAATAATCGTTCCCCTTTGGGCAGGGCTGAAATTCGATTTTTGAATGGGCTTTATTCTCAGCGCATAATTGCAAAAATAATAGAAGCGGCAACCCGAAAGTTTTTCGTAAACACTGGGCGACATTTTGAGATTATGCCCGAAAAGATTTTGCGCTGTTGAGGCTTTAATATCGAGATTTGGCTTTTCGGCACAGGAAATAAGCCTGTCCGCCTTGGCTTTAAGGTCGGTCTTTTCAAGGGTTTTATAATACATCATTGCCGCTGATTTATCGTAATTATAAAGGCGACAAAACTCCGAAAGCGCGCTTTTCGGCGTTTCGGGGGCGCTTGATATATCAAGGGTTCTCGGTTCATTCTGCGCATTTATGTCGAATGCCTTGCAAAGGCTTTGTAAAAACGGCGATGGCTCGCCTGTGGCCTCTTCCGAAAGATTTAGAGCATAGGTTATGGTAAGAGAGTTTTTTGCCGAACAAACATTGGTATAAACAAGATAATCTTCGTTTATTGCCTCATCAATGGTTTTATCGGGTATTTTAAGGTCGAGCTTTTTCATTTTATCTCTATCGGTATTGGAAAAAACACCGCTTGCGGTCACTTCGCTTGGGAAAACACCCTGATTGGCACCAAGAATGAATACATATTTCGGTCTTGCGGGGCGAATTCTATCCGCCGCGCCAAAGGTGACCTCATCAAGAGAAGCGGGTATATTGCCGACCGTTTCAAGAGATAAAGCCGATTGCAAAACGGCAAGAAAATTCCTCGGTGTAATGGTTTCGTTTTTATATGCGCCCGCTATACTGTCAAGCACGGAAATAACCGCATCATAAGAGCCGCGAATAACATCCGCCGCGGCGGTATCGCCCGCTTTTTTTCTTTCATTATATAGATTGATAAGAGATTTAACTGCGCCTGTTTTTTCGAGAATTTCAAGCATTGAAGCAATGATGCTTTTTGCATCGGTATTGCTTTCTTTAATTTGCTTTATAATCGGGGAAACAGCCTTTAGCCTTAGCGCATTTAAGTTTTCAAGATCTTCTTGCTTTATCTTCTCATCGGTTAGACCTTTGGGGCTCATATCCCACTCTTTAAGCCAAAGACCGCCATCTATATCCCAAATAAAGGCATAGTTCTCAAGGGTGCCGAGCTCATCAGTGGTGAAATACTCGATACCCGATTTATAAAACTTAAAAAGCCTTTCGGTTGTAATTCCGCAAAGCAGCTCTGCCGCGGCGCAAAACATTGCCGCACAGGCGGTTTGGGAAAGGGGTGTTCGCTCATCTAAAAAAAGCGGGATATTATTTTTTTCCATAGCGCTTTTAAGCGGGATTAAATATTTTGATGTATCCCTTGCGACTATGACCATATCGCGATACCTTGCACCCTCTTCGCGAACGGTTTTTCTGATTTTTCTTGCAACAAATTCCGCTTCATCATATATGGTTAAAGCAGAACATACGGTTACATCGTGAAGGTCTTCGGTTGTTTTTTTGCCGGAAACCATAAATTCCTCTACCGCGGCAAGCGACTCATTTTCATACCGAGGGGAGCCGAGTACAATATCATTTCCCACCGATACGGACAGTTTTTCGGCGGAATTTAAAAGGGTTGTTTTAAGCTTGCTGATACCGGCAAAAACATCAAATTTGCCGTTATGCTTTTCATCATAATTAAGGGTTATGAAAACATCCTTGCTCTGTGACAGGATGCGGTCTATTATTTTATACTGCTGACCTGTAAAGCCATCAAAAGAATCAATATAAACGGTTTTTCCTTCAAAAAAGCGATAACCCTCAAGTTTATCATAAAGGATATTAAGTTTATCGGAGGGATCGATATATTTTTCGGTTATAAGCGAGCAAAATGTTTCGAATATAACGGCGGTATCTTTAAGTTTTACCGCTAAAACGGGGTCTTTAGACCTGCCAGCCGCGTCTGTAAGGTCAGTAGGCGAAATGCAGTTTATTTTAAGTTCATAGACGGTTTCTGCCATCTTTTTTGCAAAACCATCCGAATTTTTAAATCTTTTGAAGGAGGTAAGGTTATCGGCACAATCACCTATCGCCTTTTTCATAAGAATTTGTATATCGGAATTTTTAAGCGGCCTTGAGCAAACACCGCCGGTTACCCTGTCTACCTCATCACAAATACGGCTGAAACTTAGCACCGAAATATTCTGCGCCATGGTATCGCCAAGGGCGGAAAGCACCTTTTTTTCACATTCAAAGGAAAACTGCTCGGGCACTAAGATTATTACCTTTTCGCCGCTTTTAGCGCTATTTATTGCGCGGTTTATTGTTTCATAGGTTTTTCCGCTTGATGCTCTGCCGGTTATAAATGTTAGCACAATACCCCTCCTTTTTT
>CAMPCO010000079.1 GCA_946646305.1 uncultured Clostridia bacterium
TTACTTAAATTCCACTATGGCATAGGATGTGTTTTCGGGGAGGGTTATGGTGATTTTTTCGCCCTCGCGCTCGATTTTTGCCTCGCCTTTTGTGATGGGCAGGTAAACGGTGGGCTCTAATCGGCTTTCAAAAACCAAAACTCTTGAAATGCCGATGGGGGTTACCTTTGTAATAAGGTTTACGCGGCTTCTATGGAAACGAATTTCATCGAGATGCTTATCAATCTCGGTATCGTAATCTGCCGCGAGGAAATGGATAACCTGATGAGTCTCGTCTCCGAAGCGGTTTACAAGATAACCTTTTTGGCTTATAAGCTCAACGCTCGATTTTTCAAGGTCGTTTCTTAAAACAGTTAAAAATTCATCGAAAAACGCCTTTTCGCCGCAACGGTGGGGGTTAAAGCGAACGCCGTTTTCGAGGGTTTGCCAATCGCCCGAGAGTTCGGGGAATGTGGTATCGGTTACCCAGGCGGCAGATTTATGCCAAACCTTATCGCGAATTTTTGAGAAGAAATCTTCTGCTTTTACACCAGGTCTATCGGGGAGAGAGGCAGTGTTATTCACACCGGGAAGACCGCTGTAACCCGTGGCATAAACGATACCGCCCGCCTTTATATAGGCTTCCATATCGCTTTGCTCTTTTTCTGTTACAACAACGGCGGACGGAATTATTACCGCCTTGATGGTTTTATTATCTTTCGGGAAATGAACGATTGTTTCGGCGCTCTGCCCTGCTTCGAGCAAGGACAAAAGGGTTGCCGAATAGTCCCTGAAAAAGCCGCCCGATGTTGCGCCGAAGAAGGTGGTGTTGCGGGTATTATAAGAATAATAAACACCGATATTTGCGGCGGTAGAAAGCGAGAAAAGGTCTTCGTGCTCTTTTTCAAAATGGAAAACATTTTTAACAAGCTGGGCTTCGTTCGGAAGCCTTTCAAGTTCCGCTTTTTTAAGACCTAAACGGGGTTTTAGGGTAGACATATAGCAATCTGCACCGACAAATTTATTGGTAGCCCAGATTATTTCCGCCGATGGCTCTGTAAAGCCATAGCCCGTGCCGAAGCACCTATACCCTTTTTCCTTTGCAACGGCATAATGAAGCGAGCTGTCGACTATCTTTTTCTGCATAGTTGCGTTTACCGTTACGGGGTCATGCTTATAAGCGGGGGTGTTGCCGCAAAGTTCGAGATTTGCATAATTGCATCCGCGAAGGAACTGCCTGACATCGGCGCCGTTGCCTATGGCATTGGCGGGAGCGCTTGCATTACCGCAGGCGGTAAGGGTGAAATCTTCGGGGAGCGCGGCGCGAAGTTTTTCATAGAAATTGCCGCTTGCTTCAAAGCGAAGCTTAATCCACTCCAAAAAATCGGGATTTGAGAAATTGCCCCAGAAGTTTGTATCATACATATCGGGCAGCTCGTGGCCGGTGCGCTTTTTAAACTCGGCGCGGCAATGCGGGCAGGCGCAGGAGTTCATATGCATATAGTTTACGGCATCATCCGCCATAAGACCATCTATGCCCGTATCGGCGACAAGGCGCCTGGCGTACGAAGTATAAGCATCGATAAAATCGGGGTTGCGGTAGCAAAAGCCCTCTGCCGAATACTGGGGGTAATAAAGCGGCTCGCGGGTTTTAACATCTATCATTCGCCAATCATTAAGTTTTTTGCCCTCGTATTCCCATGAGGCCGCCGCCTCGCGCGAGGGGGAAAACGGAATATGCGGAGCCGAATGGACCATACATCTTTCCATCTCTTCAACGGTTGTATATCTATGAACAAGATTTACCGAGTGGTGGTCGAAGAGTTTTATGCCGTATTTATGAAGCTCATCAGCTATGGCTTTGATATAGCTATGAAGAATGGTGAAATAAGGCAGCCAGTCAAAGCGGAAATGCGCACCGTAGAGAATAACGGTATCAACATCGCTATCATATAGTTCCTTGGCATATTTTTCAATTTTTTCTTTTCCGTCAACCGATGGCCAGTTAAGGTCTTCGAGACTGTACCACCATGCGGCTATTCTTTTAGGCTTCATAAAAATTCTCCTTAAAAATTGACAATTTTATACTATTATGTTATATTAAATTTTATCAAAATAATATCAAAATATTGTCTGTTTTATTAGATTTATTATCGGAGGGACTTATGGAAAGCATTGTTTTACCCCATATTGTTTCTGCGGGAATATATAATTCCCGCGTGGCATACAAGGGGGTTAAGTTCTCAAGAAAAAGAACGGCTAAGCTTTTTGAGATAGAGTTGCCTGTTCAAAATTCGGGCAAAAGCTATATCGATAACGAGTCGCATCCCGTTCAGAACGATACGATAGTTTGCGTAAAGCCGGGGCAGTTTCGGTATTCGAGATTGCCGTATATGTGCTACTTTATCCATTTTGTTGTAACAGACGGTATTCTTTACGATATTCTTATGCATCTGCCGAATTTTATCTCGATAAAGGACAAAACGGGTTATATAGACCTTTTTAAAGCCATTGACGAACACAACAAGCCCGGCAGCAAAGCGGATGAGCTGATGATTCAAAGCTGCATTTTTAACCTGGTTTATATGATGAATAACGATGCCGCAAGCCAGGTTCAAAGCGTTAACACCAACAGCAACAACAAGCAGATAATAGAAACCGCCATAAAATTCATAGATGAAAACATTTCGGGCGATTTAACCCTTAACACCGTTTCCGAAAAGGTATCGCTGAGCCCCGTATATTTCCACAAGCTTTTTAAAGCATCTACCGGGGTGACGCTTCATGACTATGTTGAAGAAAGGCGCATAAAGCAGGCGGTTGACTTTCTTATTTCCACCAATATGACACTGACCGAAGTGGCTTACGAATGCGGTTTTTCTTCTCAGTCCTATTTCAGCTATGCCTTTAAGCGGCGAATGAAGGACACGCCGCGAAGCTATGTTAAAAACATATATAAAAAGTATGATTTATAGATTTTTTTCTTTTTTCTTTACTATAAAAACGGTTTGTATTGCGTTTGCAGGACAAGCCGTTTTGCATTTTCCGCAACGGATACAATCGATACTGTTGGGGTTTTTGAAAACATCGATACCAAATTCGCAGGTATTAACACAAGTATTACATTTTGTGCATTTATCTGCATCTATTTCGTATCGCAAAAGCGAAATCTTGTTGAAAAGCCCATAAATAGCGCCAAGCGGGCAGATATATCTGCAAAACGGGCGGTAGATTATAATCGATGCGAGAACCGTTATGCCGAGGATAATCAGTTTATAGGTATAAAGGAAACCGACCGCCGAGCGAAGGCTTTTGTTGAGTGCGACCAAAACAGTTCCGCCCTCAAGGGTGCCCGCAGGGCAGATAAACTTACAAAACCAGGGTTTGCCAAGCCCCGTTACATCAACAAGAATAAGCGGCAGAATTACAACAAAAACCGCGAGAATTATATATCTTAAAAACCTGAGTGTTTTTTCGCCCGGAAGCTTTTTTATTTTTTTAAAAAAAGGTATTTTGTTTAGTAGGTCTTGTATGAGCCCAAAGGGGCACAAAAAACCGCAGACAAATCTGCCGAAGACGGTGCCTATTGCCGCTATGAAGCCTACAACATAAAGGGAAAGCTTTAATCCCCTGCCGGAAAGCACCGACTGAAGCGCGCCAATCGGGCAGGACAAAACCGCACCCGGGCAGGAATAACAATTAAGCCCCGGCGCGCAAAGATATTTTAGCTTGCCCTCGTATATTTCACCCTTTGCAAAGCCTTTTAGGTAGCCGTTTGAAAGGGCGGCGAAAAGGGCGGCTATGATTAGCCTTATTTTGTCTTTTGATTTTACCTTTTTGCTATCCAATGCCTATACACTCCAAGCAAATTTTAACCGCTTT
>CAMPCO010000080.1 GCA_946646305.1 uncultured Clostridia bacterium
ACAAGCCTTTCAAACGGCGGAAAAAATCTCTTTGTCGTAGGCGATGTTAAGCAGAGTATTTATGCTTTCCGCGGCTCTAACCCCGAAAACTTTATCGAGAAGGAAAAAACGCAAGAAAAAAACATCTTTTTATCCGAAAATTTCAGAAGCCGTAAGGAGATTTGCTCTGCCGTAAACTTTTTCTTCTCAAATCTTCTAAACGGTGAAATCGGCAGTATTGTTTACGGTGAAAAAGAGAGCCTTAAGCCGGGTGGCGAATTCCCGGAGACCAAAAACACACCGGTTGAGATGCTTATTGTTGATAATTCCGAAAGAGAACTTTCCCGATTTGAAGCAGAAAGCGAAGCCATTGCCGATTATGTTGAAGAGATAATGCGGTCAGGCGATATTGTAACAACAAAAGATAAAAAACTTCGTCCGGCAAAATATGAAGATATTGCCATTCTTATGCGCGCACTGACACAGGTAGATACAATAGCCGGCGCTTTGCAGAAAAGGGGTATTCCCGTAACATTTAACGGCGAAGCATTTATAAACACTTATGAAATAAAACTTATAAAAGCGCTTTTGATTGTTATAAACAACCCCAAAAATGATGTTGAGCTTGCAACAGTAATGCTCTCTCCTTTGTTTGATTTTACCGCCGATGATTTGGCAAGAATGAGAACAGGGAATAACAAATGCTCGGTTTATAAATCAATTATAAATGCCGCCAATGCGGGCGATATAAAATCGGAAAACTTTTTAAAGACATTTGATGAATATCGCCGCATATTCTATACAAACACCTTTGGCGATGCCATAAACAATCTCTACTCCGTAACAGGAATAACCGATATTGTTTCACTATTGCCGGGCGGGGATGCTAAGGTTTCAAATCTGCGCTACTTTGCAAAGCTTGCCGCCGATTATTCTGCTGTTTCCTCAGGCGGAGTTTATGCCTTTTTAAACTATTTAAGCGAACTGCCCGAAAAATTCTTTAAAACAGGTACAACGGGAGAAGCAGGCGTTAAAATCATCACAATGCATAAATCAAAGGGCTTGCAGTTTCCGATATGCATTTTGGCAAACCTTAAAAGCAGGCTTCGGCACGATGATTATTCAAATAAAATTCTATATACCGATGAACTCGGCATTGGCTTTAAGTATTTTGATGATGAATTTGATGATATCTGTTTTACCCCTAATTACAAAGGAATAAGCGAATATAAAAAAGCAAAGCGTTCCGAAGAAGAATTAAGAATTCTGTATGTTGCCGCAACAAGGGCGCAGGATAAGCTTTGCCTTGCCATCTCACTTGACAATCCGGGAAAAACGCTTGATAATACTATTAAAAAATTAGAACCCGCGCCGCAGTTTATAGGCAGAGAAACTTTAACATCGGTTAGTTCTCTGGCAGACTTTTTCCTATATGCATCGGTTCTTAACAGCAGTTTTAAACCTGTTTTGCAAAGATACGACCTCGAAGCCCCCGGAACAACTGGAAACTGTGATCTAAACCCACGGGTTGTAACCGCAAGTCCCCGGGAAGAGGAAGAACAAAGCGAAGAGATAAAGCCCCTTGAAAACGCAGAGCTTGAAAATCAGATGCTTAAAAACTTTGAGTATAAATATCCTTTTGAAACGCTCAGCCGTATCGAATCAAAGGTATCGGTTTCCCGCCTTGCAAACGGGGAGGAGGCAGAGCGCTTTGCCTTTACCGCCAAGCCTTCCTTTATGATAGAAGGCGGAATGACCGCCGCCGAAACGGGTACCGCGCTTCACCATGTTATGCAGTATATTTCTTTTGAAGACGGCATAAATGTTGAAAGCGAGATAGAAAGACTTAAAGAATGGCGCTATATCACCGAGGCGGAAGCCGATGCGGTCAGTATTTCCGCTATAAGTAAGTTTTTTGAAAGCGATATTTTCAAAGCGATAAAGCGTTCATCCGATGTAAGAAGGGAAATGCGCTTTTTAACCGAAGTACCCGTAACCGATATCGACCCCGAAGCCGATGTGCCAAAGGGAACGGGGGTGCTGATTCAAGGCGCGGTTGACCTTTGCTTTACCGAAAATGACAGTGTTACCGTTCTTGATTTTAAAACCGATAGGGTAGATGATATGGAAACGTTAAAAGACCGCTACTTTGAGCAGCTCTCCATTTACAGTAAGGCTTGCGAAAAGATATTCGCTCTGCCCGTTAAAAAGAGAATAGTTTATTCGTTCCATTTGTCCGATTATATCGTGTTTTAAGGCTTAATCTACAAGCGGTAGAGATTGTATGATACATCTCTACCGCTTGCTTTTTTTATTCTATTACGGGTGCTTTAAAAGTAGGTTGAGTAAATGATATTACGGCAATATAATAGGCTTATAAAAGGAGATGATTTTGGTGGCTAAAATACCTTTTAAGGAAAGAATATTGCCAAGTTATTCAGGCGGCGAAGAGATATTCAACTGGGTTTCCCATGCCGCAGGCGGTGCGCTCGGTATTGCCGCGCTTGTTTTACTTATCGTAAAAGCGGCGATAAAAAGCGATGTCTGGTCGGTTGTGGCGGCAAGCATTTACGGGGCAACCCTTGTAATACTTTATACAATGTCAACCCTGTATCACGCGCTTAAAGCGCCGACAGCCAAAAGAGTGATGCAGGTTATGGACCACTGCACCATAAATCTCTTGATCGCGGGAACATATACACCCATCTCCCTTTGTGCCATAAGGAGAACATATCCCGGTTGGGGATGGTCGATTTTCGGTGTTGTTTGGGGCTTTTGTATATTGGCTTGTGTATTTACGGCAATCGACCTCAATCGGTTTTCAAAACTTGCCATGATTTGCTATATCGGTATGGGATGGTGTATAGTAATAGCCGCAAAGCAGGCGATAGCCACCATTCCGCCGGCGGGACTTTTGTATCTGCTTGCAGGCGGTATCGCTTATACAATAGGCGCCGTGCTTTATAAAGTGGGCAAACGCAAAAAATGGATACATTCGGTATTCCATCTTTTTGTAATACTCGGCAGTGTTCTCCACTTTTTCTGTATTTACATTTATGTGATATAAAAAAACGCACCCGGGGTAGGGTGCGTTTTTATCTTATTTTTCTTCAGTCAGTTGCTTTAAAATTTCATTGCGCTTTGTTTGCGGCAGGGAACGAAGCAACTTTATAATATTTTTTTCATTTGTGGTAAGCACCAGCGGTTCATCCTGCTTTATATCAAAACCTATATCTTTTAAAGCGGAAGATTTAGGCGCTTGCGCAGTGATTTCGCTATCAACTTCGCCATATAGCAAAACCTGAACGGGAACATTAAAAATATCCGAAAGCTTTTTTAAAACATCGGGTTTCGGTGTTCCGGAGCGTTCCATCCTCGCATAAGAATTCTTATTTATGCCAATGGCATCCGCCGCCGTTTGCTGGGTGTATCCGGCAAGACTTCTGTATCTTGCTATTCTGCGGCCGATTTTCTCTTCATGATCGGACATAGGTTGCTTTTCCTCCTTTTTTTGAGTAAAATATAGCATTTTTTCTTGACTTAAAAGTCTCGTATTGATATAATCATAAAGCACGATAATTTCAGTTTGCTGAGGTGGCTCAGTTGGTAGAGCAGCTGATTCGTAATCAGCAGGTCGTGGGTTCAAGTCCCATCCTCAGCTCCAGGTAAAGAAGCGGTAAAAGATTTGCCGTTTCTTTATTTTTTTGCCTTTATAAAGCGGGACTTGAAAAGGGCGGCGGCAAAGCCGAAACCAAACTGCCGGTGGCCGTTTGGTTAGCCCGTGGGCGTGTAGCCGCAACAGTTGCGGCGTGGCAAGTCCCATC
>CAMPCO010000081.1 GCA_946646305.1 uncultured Clostridia bacterium
CCCGCCGGCGGAAGCCTTAACATAAACCCCGAACTGCTGCTTTCCGCCTTTTGCGAAAAGGGCGACACCCCATATACAATTACAAGGCTTGTTTTAAAAGACAATGCGGGAAAAGTTTTTGCATAAGTAATATAAACAAAAAAGAGCGAGGTTTCCACTCGCTCTTTTTATTTTGTGTTTTTTTATTCGGAAATATCTTCTACCGTTATTTCCCTTACCGTGTTTTCATCCTCGGCCGGCGCCCCCGATTTAATGCTGTCGCGCTCTTTCAAAAATTTTTCTGCAACCTGCGGGAAAAGGGCGTAGCTTAGCACATCTTCTTCCGATTTGCCAAGTCCTTTTTCTTTAAGCTCTGCCGCGTAGGTCGGCAATTCATCACCTATAAGATCGGCGGGGCGGCAGGTTATAACCTCGTCATCCCCAATGGCTTTTTTGCGAACTTCTTCATTTACGGGAGCGGGCAAAGCGCCGTACTCTCCTCGCAGTAGAGCCTTTGATTCTTTGGTGACCATCTTATATCTTTCGCCGGTAAGAACGTTCAGAACCGCCTGTGAGCCGACAATCTGACTTGTTGGTGTTACAAGCGGAGGATAGCCGAAATCCTTACGAACACGCGGAACCTCTGCCAAGGCTTCATAGTATTTATCTTCCTTGCCCGCCTGTTTAAGCTGGCTTAAAAGGTTAGAAAGCATACCGCCCGGCACCTGATACATAAGGGTTTTGCCGTCAACATTCAGCACCTTGGGGTCAAGAATGCCTTCTGCCTTTAATCTGTCGGCAACCTTACGGAAATGGCTTGCCGCTTCGGATAATTTTTCAAGATCAAGCCCTGTATCTCTATCGCCGCCTTTAAGGGTTGCAACAATGGCTTCGGTTGAAGGCTGGGATGTTCCGTTTGCCATGGGAGATAGGGCTGTATCAATTATATCAACACCCGCTTCGCAGGCTTTAAGATAGGTCATATCGCCCGTGCCGGTGGTGTTGTGAGTATGAAGATGAATGGGCAGGCTCACATTTTCTTTAAGCTTTTTAACAAGCGAATATGCATCATATGGCAAAAGCAGATTTGCCATATCTTTTATGCAGATAACATCCGCGCCCATCTCTTCAAAGGTTTTTGCAAGTTTTACAAAATATTCTTCATTATGAACCGGGCTTACGGTATAGCTTATCGCCGTTTCACAAATGCCGCCGTATTTTTTGCAGGACTTAACTGCGGTTTCAAGGTTTCTCGGATCGTTAAGCGCATCAAAAATACGGATAACATCTATTCCGTTTTCAATGCTTTTTGCAACAAAAGCATCTACAACATCATCGCCGTAATGCTTGTAGCCGAGTATATTCTGACCGCGGAAAAGCATTTGGAGCTTGGTGTTTTTTACGTGTTTTTTAATGGTGCGAAGTCTTTCCCACGGGTCTTCACCCAAAAAGCGCATACAAGAATCAAAGGTTGCGCCGCCCCAACATTCAAGCGACCAGTAGCCCATATTATCAAGCATTTCAAGCGCGGGAAGCATATCCTCTATTCTCATTCTTGTTGCGGCTTGCGACTGATGGGCATCACGCAGGATAGTATCGGTTATAAGCAAAGGTTTTTTATCCATTTAAAATTCCTCCTATCCGAAAAACGCAATCAGCGCGCCTGCCGCTATTGCCGAGCCGATAACACCGGCAACATTCGGTCCCATCGCGTGCATAAGCAGGAAGTTTGACGGGTTTTCCTTTTGACCGACACTCTGCGAAACGCGAGCCGCCATAGGCACTGCCGAAACACCTGCCGAACCGATAAGCGGGTTGATTTTATTTTTAGAAAACAAATTCATTAGTTTTGCAAGCAAAACACCGCCGGCGGTTCCCATCGCAAAGGCAACAATACCCATTGCAAGAATTTTAAGGGTTGAAGCATTGAGGAAGTTTGCCGCAGTAGCGGTAGCGCCCACGGAAATACCGAGGAATATTGTTACAATATTCATCAGTTCATTTTGCGCGGTTTTGCAAAGGCGCTCTGCAACGCCCGATTCTTTCCACAAGTTGCCGAGCATAAGGCAACCTACAAGGGGTGTGGCAGAAGGCACCAAGAGAGCCACAAATATTGTTACCGCAATCGGGAAAATTATCTTTTCTCTGCGGGAAACCTCTCTTAAAGGCTTCATAACTATTGCGCGCTCTTTTTTGGTTGTGAGCAGTTTCATAATCGGCGGCTGAATAACGGGTACCAGCGCCATATATGAATAAGCCGCAACGGCAATAGGCCCTAAAAGCTCGGGCTTTAAAATAGATGTTGTGTAGATGGCGGTCGGGCCGTCTGCACCGCCTATAATACCGATAGACGCGGCGGCCTGGTTATCAAAGCCCATCATAACACAACCGATAAAGGTTACAAAAATGCCTATTTGCGCCGCGGCGCCGAGAAGCAGAGATTTCGGGTTTGAAATAAGCGGGCCGAAATCGGTCATAGCGCCTATGCCTACAAATATAAGGCAGGGGTAAATACAGGTTTTAACACCTATATATAAGTAATCAAGCAAGCCGCCGTTTGCCATTATATAACCATAACTATGGAAATGCTCGCCGCCCTCTTTCATAAACTCGGTCCAAAGGTCGGCATTATAAAGGCCTGCGCCCGGCAGATTTGTAAGCAACATACCAAAGGCAATGCCAATAAGCAGCAGCGGTTCAAATTTTTTCTTTATGGCAAGCCACAACAGGAAAAGCGAAACAAGTATCATAACAAGCATTTTCCAGTTGTCTGCTATATTACCAAAAAGAAGGTAAAAACCGGTGCTTTTACCAAATTCTATTAGTTTATCCATTGTTTTCCTCCGAATTATCCTATAACGCAGAGTGTGGCGCCGGTTTCAACCGAGTCGCCTTTATTAACATTTACCGATGCGATTTTGCCATCGGCACCTGCCATAATTTCGTTTTCCATCTTCATGGCTTCAAGTATTATAAGAACATCGCCTTTTTTAACACTGTCGCCAACCTTAACCTTAACATCAAGTATATTTCCGGGCATCGGAGCGGTTACCTGTTCGCCGCCTGATACCGCCGCCGGAGCAGGAGCCGCTGCGGGTGCGGGAGCGGCTGCCGCCTTTTGCTCGCCCGCCTTTATTTCTTCAAGTTCGATTTCATAAGCTGTGCCGTTTACTGTTACTCTGTACTTTTTCATCAAATTCACTCACCTTTATATCTTTTTAAATGAAACAACGCGGAAAGCGTTGGCATCCTTGCCCATATCTTCCGCCAAAGCCGCTACCACTGCGGCTATTATTTGCTGTCTTTCTGCCTTTGTTTCGGTTTCTGCCAAAGCAGGCGCTTCATTTTTTTCGCCCTTTTGGGGCTTTTCCTTAAAAAGACCGATTATTTTGCATAAAAGAACAATGCAAATAAGGCCGAAAAAAACCGTGCCTATACCGAGACCGATATAAACCCACGGAACATCTTTAAACAGATTTGCCACATTTTCCATTTTTCTGCCTCCTTTTATACTCCTAAAAGTATACCACAAACCTTGCTTTTCTTCAACATTTTTTCTTTTTTCCCTTGACATAATCGGGTTTTAGGTTTATAATCAGTGCGAAAAAGGGAGCTGAATGAAACTTCGGCTGAGAAAGAAACCGGTTTTACCTATGTTTCTGACCTGTAACCTGATGCGGATAATGCCGCCGTAGGAGAATAAAGTCCTCACGCCGCGTTATCAAAAAGATAACGCGGCTTAAAATTTTTTATAAAAGGAAGTAATAAAAATG
>CAMPCO010000082.1 GCA_946646305.1 uncultured Clostridia bacterium
TGCTACCACTAGAACCTGAATCTAGCGCGTCTGCCAATTCCGCCATACCCGCAAGTATTAAATTTGCAAAAAATATTATACCTTTTCTTGATAGTATTGTCAAGAAAAACGCCGACTGAAATATTCAGTCGGCAATTTTTATTTGATCTCGGTTATATCATAAGGCGTTGACTGGTAAACAAAATAGTTGAGCCAGTTGGTATAAAGCAGATTTGCGTGCGCCCGCCAGCGGACAATAGGTGGCTTTGTGGGGTCGTCACCCGGGAAATAGTTTTTAGGCACATCAACGGGAAGCCCCGCCGCGGTATCGTGAATATACTCATTCTTTAAAGTATCGGCATCGTACTCGCTGTGCCCCGTGATAAAGAACTGTCTGCCCTTTTTGGCAGAGATGGCGTAAACGCCCGTTTCCTTTGAGGAAGCGAGAATTTTAAGCTCTTTAACCGCTTTTACATCCTCTGTTCTGATGGTTGTAAACCGCGACTGCGGAACAAAAAATCTATCATCAAAGCCGCGAAGAAGCATTGACTGCTTATAATCAAGCTTATGCTCAAAAACGCCCGAAATCTTGCGCGGAAGCGCCACCTTATCAATACCATAATGATAATATAGTCCCGCCTGCGCGCCCCAGCAGATATGAAAGGTGCTGTGAACATGGGTTTTGCTCCATTCCATTATTTCACACAGCTCATCCCAGTATTCTACCTCCTCAAAGGGCATATTCTCCACGGGCGCCCCCGTGATTATAAGGCCATCAAAGGTTCTTTCCTTAACATCATCAAAGGTTTTATAAAAGGTTATAAGATGTTCGGCAGGGGTGTTGCGGGAAAAATGACTTTTTGTGTGGATAAGCTCTAAATCAACCTGCAAAGGCGAGTTGCCGAGAAGCCTCGATATCTGGGTTTCGGTCTCTATCTTTTTGGGCATAAGATTTAAAAGCAGAATTTTAAGGGGTCTTATGTCCTGCGTGATGGCGCGGCGCTCGGTCATAACAAAAATATTCTCTTTTTCAAGCGCCTTTACCGCCGGCAGGTCATTTGGTATTCGAATAGGCATTTTATCACCTTCTTAAATGGTGGGATTAAATATTATCAAGTGCATTCTTAATATCGTTTATAAGGTCTTCCTTATTTTCAATGCCGCAGGAGAAACGGATAAGGTCGGGGGAAATGCCCGCCGCTTTAAGTTCATCATCGTTCATCTGGCGATGTGTAGCGGAAGCCGGATGCAAACAACAACTGCGCGCATCGGCAACATGGGTTTCAATGGCGGCAATTTTAAGCCCTTTCATAAACTTTTCCGCCGCGGCACGACCGCCCTTAACACCGAAAGAAACAACGCCGCAAGAGCCGTTTGGCAGATATTTTTGCGCAAGTTCATAACACTTATCGCCTTTAAGGGAAGGATAAATAACCCATGCGATACGGTCATCATTTGCCAAAAATTCGGCAACTGCTTCGGCATTTTCGCAATGCCTCTGCATTCTTACATGAAGCGACTCAAGACCTAAATTGAGAAGAAAAGCATTCTGCGGCGACTGAATAGAGCCGAAATCGCGCATAAGCTGAGCGGTGGCTTTGGTGATAAACGCGCCGCCAAGACCAAATCTTTCGGTATAGGTTACACCGTGGTAGCTTTCATCGGGTGTGCAAAGACCGGGGAATTTATCGGGATATTTTGTCCAGTCGAATTTGCCGCTGTCAACAATACATCCGCCAACGCCCGCGCCGTGACCATCCATATATTTGGTGGTGGAATGGGTTACGATATCCGCGCCCCATTCAATCGGGCGGCAGTTTACAGGTGTTGCAAAGGTGTTATCGATTATAAGCGGAACGCCGTGGGCATGTGCCGCTTTTGCAAAGCGCTCAATATCAAGAACATTAAGAGCGGGGTTAGCGATTGTTTCGCCGAAAACAGCCTTTGTGTTGGGGCGGAAAGCCGCTTCGAGTTCCTCATCGGTGCAATCGGGGGTAACAAAGGTAAAATCAATACCCATTCTCTTCATGGTAACTGCAAAAAGATTGTATGTTCCGCCGTAGATTGTAGAGGATGAAACAACGTGGTCACCGCAGGAAGCAAGGTTAAACACAGAATAGAAGCTTGCCGCCTGACCGGAAGAGGTAAGCATAGCCGCCGAGCCGCCTTCCATATCGCAAATCTTAGCGGCAACATAATCGTTTGTGGGGTTTTGCAGGCGGGTATAGAAATAGCCCGATGCTTCCAAATCAAAAAGCTTGCCCATATCTTCGCTTGTAGCATACTTAAAGGTTGTGCTTTGAATTATGGGAATTTGTCTCGGTTCGCCGTTTGCGGGGGTATAGCCACCCTGAACACATTTTGTTTCAATTTTAAAATCACTCATCTTTTTTTACACTCCTAATGCAGTTTTTAATTCTTCTGTTTTATCGGTCTTTTCCCAGGTGAAGTCTTGGTCTTCCCTGCCAAAATGGCCGTAGTTTGTGGTTTTGCCGTAAATCGGGCGGCGAAGATTTAGTTTATCGATAATCGCCGCGGGCCTCAGGTCAAACACGCGGTTTACCGCGTTTGCTATTTTTTCATCATCCGCTTTGCCTGTGCCGAAGGTGTTAACCGCGACCGATACCGGGCGCGCAACACCGATTGAATAGGCAAGCTGAACCTCACATTTTTCGGCAATGCCCGCCGCTACAATGTTTTTGGCAACATATCTTGCGGCATAAGCGGCACTGCGGTCAACCTTTGTGGGGTCTTTGCCCGAAAAAGCGCCGCCGCCGTGACGAGCCATACCGCCATAGGTATCAACGATTATCTTTCTGCCGGTAAGTCCTGTATCGCCGACAGGTCCGCCGATAACAAAACGGCCGGTGGGGTTTATTAGAATGATTGTTTCGCTGTCCATAAGGTTTTGCGGAATAATTTTTTCGATTACCTCGCGCTTTATATCCGCTTTAAGCCTGTCCATATCGATTTCTTCGTTATGCTGGGCGGAAACCACCACAGTATGCACCCTTGCGGGTTTTTCATCGTGGTACTCAACCGTGACCTGGGTTTTGCCGTCGGGTCTAAGATACGAAAGGGTGCCGTTTTTTCTCACCTCGGCAAGGCGGAAAGCGAGCTTATGCGCCAAAGATACAGGCAGAGGCATAAGTTCCTTTGTATCATTGCAGGCAAAGCCGAACATCATACCCTGGTCGCCCGCGCCGACACGGTCATATTCATCCGCCGCGTTTGCCTTATATTCAAGCGAATTATCAACACCCATTGCAATATCGGGCGACTGGCGGCCGATAGAGCTTACAACGGCACAGGTGTTGCCATCAAACCCCGCATCGGGATTATCATAACCTATATCGCAAACAACCTTACGCGCTATATCGGGGATATCGACATAGCAGCTTGTGTTGATTTCGCCCATAACATTGATAATTCCCGTGGTGCAAAAGGTTTCGCAAGCCACACGGGCAGTCGGGTCTTCTTTTAAAATCGCGTCTAAAACCGCATCGGAAACACGGTCACAAAGTTTATCCGGATGACCCTCGGTAACAGATTCGGAAGTAAACAGAGTTTTTACCATTTTTCTTTCCCCTTTAAATGTAAAATACCGCCCTTAAAGATAAGGCGGTATAAAAAACCTCATCTTTCGGACAATCCGCAGGATTTGGCACCTTGAAAAATCAGGTTGCCGGGCTTCACAGGGCCTGTTCCCTCAGCCGCTCTTGATAAGGATTA
>CAMPCO010000083.1 GCA_946646305.1 uncultured Clostridia bacterium
AGATATGCCCCGATACCGATTATAACAGATACAAGCCAGCCGCCGAAAAAGGCGATTAAAACGGGTGCTCCCTGTTTTATGGGCACTGTTTCATTGGTCCAGTCAAGGTTTGGCATTTTAAGGTTTAAAAGCAGTCCCAAAACCGCCGAAAGATATACAAAGCCAAGGCAGAAAACAAGCTGAACCAAGGTATCTTTTATACCATAGCCAAACGCAATGGCGGAAGAAAGCGAAAGAACCGCCGCGGGAATTCCGCAAAGAAGCAGATGGGCGTTTATTTTAGCGCGGAATATCTTTTTAGCGCCAATAGGAGCGGTTGATAGTATCCATAGCTTTTTCCCCTCGGTTGAAACGGATGAAGCGGTGAAATAAACGGTGGATGAAATAATGCAGATAAGCACCGCTATTGCCGCTCTGAACAAATCGGGTACTGCCGCGGCTATTTTTGGGGGCATGGCATTCTGCATCATGCCGATAGATGTATTTATTTTATTATTGAAAACAAAGACACAAACCGCGGCGGCAAGCATTAAAACTATGCCAAGCCCTACATTTGTAAGATACGCGGGGCTTGCCGCAAAACGGCGAAGTTCCCTTTTTAAAAGGGCGGCGCCTACCGATTGGCTTTTTGCTTTTATGGTTTTTGTCTGCTCTTTTTTGCCGCGTTTTTTAGGCGCCTTTTCGCCCATTGCAACCGCCAAAAATGTTTTTGAAAGAACAAGACACAAAAGACCGAATAATATAATTGTGCCGCCTGTAAACAAAATCATTTGCAGAACACTGCCGACACAAGACTTTGCAAAACTGTAAAAGACAAAACCATAGGTCTTTATTTTTTCTGCAAATATTTCACCATTCTCGATAACCGATTTGATGATTTTTTGCATATTGAAATAAAAGACATAATAAACCACCAAAAAAAGCATTGTAAGCACGGCGGTTATAAAACTTTTTCGGCGAACTTTTGCGGTTATAACCGAAATTATAAACCCTAAAACGCAAGAGCAAAAAGCCGAAAAAAGCGGGAAAACAAATATATTAAGAATACAAAATACATAAGCCGCGGCAGTAGGAACGGCAAAAACGAAATAGGCTATAACCGTTGGCACCAAAACAATGGATGTAGATGCTAAGGACATAAGGTAAACCGAAATCATCCTTACAAGCAGTATTTTAAGCGGCGGTATGGGCATGGAAAGAAGCAGTTCATTATCCTTTGCGCCATAAAGCGCGCTGCCCGCATAAAAGCCTGTTACAAAAATTGAGACTAAAAATGCCAGCGCCGAAAGAAAGGCAAAGGGCAGATAATCTAAATCGGTCCCCCCAAGGGATGTTATCATCTGGGTAGCCATTCCGAAAAAGAGGAACATTATTGAAATATAGGATATTACAAGCAGTATGCCAAGTCCGACAGTAGCGCCCGCTTTGCGGGGCTTACCGGGCTTTTTACCTTGAAAAAGCGAATATTTAAAGGCTGATAACTGCTTTTTGAGTAAAGCTTTTATCATTATTCCGCCTCCAATTCAAGGAATACTTCTTCAAGCGAGTCATCGCCCTTGACCTCTTCCATAGTGCCCGATTTTACAAGACTGCCGTTTTTGATTATAGCAACCTTATCGCAAAGTTTTTCGGCAACTTCAAGCACATGGGTGGAAAAGAAAATGGCGGCTCCGTTATCGCAAAGCTCGCGCATAATCTCTTTAAAGGTATGGGTGGCTTTGGGGTCAAGACCTACAAAAGGCTCATCCATAAGTATCAGTTTAGGCTCGTGAATAAGCGCGGAAATAACCGCGAGTTTTTGTTTCATACCATGGGAATAAGCCGAAATATATTCCGAAAGGCTATCGGTCATTTCAAAAATTTCGGCGTATTTCTTTATCCGCTCTTCCCTTTCGTTTTTTATGCCGTAAATATCCGCCACAAAGTTAAGATACTCAATTCCGCGCATAAAATCATAAATCTGCGGGTCATCGGGGATATATGCCATTACCTGCTTTGCTTTTATCGGCTCATCCTTGATGGAAATGCCGTTTATAAGAACATTGCCCTTTTCATAAGGAATAATACCCGCGACCGATTTAAGGGTTGTGGTTTTGCCGGCGCCGTTATGCCCGATAAAGCCATAAATTTCACCGGGTTTTATATGAAGGGTAAGGTCCTTTATTCCCTTTTCGCCGTCATAAGTTTTAGTAAGGTTTTCGATTTTAAGCATTTTTATTCTCCTTAATATTAAGCGTTTTAAGATATGCTTTTTTAGTATTATCAATACGGTAGCTTTCCACCGATTTTTGAATGGCTCTGTTGTGAGTAGCCCTGTCAAGGCGGCGGTTTTCGATATAGACTATCGCGCTGTCATACTGCTTTGCAAGTGCGGTGGCAAAAAGCCAGGCTATCATCATACTGAGATAATATTCATCCGCCCGCGTTTTAGCCGCAAGCTCCAGGTATTCGGGCTTAAAGTCATCATCAAGATAGTGGGTCATAATCATTTTAAGGGCGAAGCGGACAGTATAGGTTTTATCGCTTTTAAGCCAAGTCTTGATTTTCTGCAACAGTCTGTCCTTTTCCCTTTTAAAGACTGCGGGGCTAAGGCTATCGCAGACCGCCCAGTTATCTATATATGGCAAAAACTTTTCCGTTTCCGAAACGGCTTTATCAAAATCTTTAATCTTCCCGATGATACATGCGTGAAGCAGGTTTTCTTCATGGTATTTATGGGGCAAATCTTTTATAAAAGCCGCCTTTTCTTCTTCGCCCAAAATCTTACAAAGATTTCTGATTTCGGGCATTCTGACGCCGATTATTTTATCGCTTTCCACAGTGGGTATTAAAGCGGAGGTGAACTTTTTATATTTTTCATCCTTTAAAGATAAAAGCTTTTCTCTTATATCCATATTCCCCACCTCTTTTCTTTGATTATATTCTAAAGTATTAGATAAATCAACATAAAACAGAAATCTTTTTCATATTTTAAAATACAAGGGAAAGAGGTTTTGTTTTATGAAATATTTGATTATCACAAAGCGGCAGATTATAACCGTTTTAAGCATTTGTTTAGGCTTGGCGCTGGCGGTTGTCGGCACAGTAAGAATTTTTGCCGCAAACGGCAGGGTTTTGCCCATTTACTGCGTTGATACAAACGAGAAAAAAATAGCCATAAGTTTTGATGCCGCCTGGGGCAATGATGACACCGAAACGCTTATTTCCATTCTTGATGAATATGATGTTCCCGCAACATTTTTTGTTGTGGGCGAGTGGGTGGATAAATACCCCGAGTCGGTAAAGGCTCTCTCGGACGCGGGACATCAGGTGCAAAACCATTCAAACACCCATCCATATTTTACAAAGCTTTCCGCCGATAAGGTAAAGGATGAAATTCTCGCCTGCAATGAGAAAATAGAGAGTATCACAGGCACCGCGCCGAACCTTATCCGCGTGCCTTACGGCGATTATAACAATTCCGTTATTGAGACCGTAAACAATATGAATATGTATGCCATTCAGTGGAATGTTGACTCTCTCGA
>CAMPCO010000084.1 GCA_946646305.1 uncultured Clostridia bacterium
TTATAAAAGAGTGACCAGTGCCAACAACGCGGTGTTTCAAGGCTTAAAACCGCGACTTTTGGCAAATCGTTTAAGCTTTCTGCCTGCTTTCTTTCGCTTAGTTCAAGCCCGAATGATTTAAGGGCATTTTTAAGGGTTTTTAAATCAATTTCCCGCTCGGTTTTCACCATATTTATAACTTCTTCTACCGGAGTATCGCAAAGCATTGAAACCACCGCCTGCCCGCAGGCAAGCGGATTTGGTTCAAAAATATGCTTAATTTCACTATTTAATGACATTATATCACCTAAAATATTTTATCATATATTACAGTATAATGTCAACAAAGGCTATTTTACAAGGGTTCCGTTTTCACTAATAAGCAAAATAAACACATCCTGACATTCAAGCGTTTGGGTATTTACATAAATCAAAATATCGTTATTGTCCGCCTTGCATTTGAATTCATAACATCTTACCTCTCCACCGCCGGGTGTAGGCACTAATGCTATTTTGGCTTCTTCCGAAGAAACACCGCCGCTTAATGTGTTTAGCGCTTCTTCTTTTGTGTATTTCGGTGCATCAAACACTCTAACTGTATGATTGGTTAAAAAGCCCACGGTTTCTATGCTCATAATTTCCCCATTATCTTCCGCAACACCGACCTTTATTAAATCAGTATAGCAAACAGTTTGTCCGTCAAGATAGGCAAAATTAAAGGTCATAAGACCATCGCGACTTTCGTAATATGTTAAAACCATATTAGGAAAGCCATTGCTATTTAAAAATGCTTCCGCCTTTTTTGTAAGTTCTTCTGCCGATTTTTGACCGTTGCCTATTTCTCGGTTCTTTATCATATATACAGGATATCCGCCGTATTTACTGATACTTACAGTAACATTTTCACTCGAATATCTATAACATTCTATTTTTCCTTGCGTAGAGTTTTCAAAACTCAGAATTCCCTTTTCTCCCGATAACTTTCGCGCGATATTAAGCCCATCATTTTTATCTATTTCGGGTTTATTTGCAAGCATTAAAGGCTTTTTGGTTAAAATATGGTCGGAATAAGGCCCATCATAAATAAGGGTTGGATAATCGGTCAGTTTTTCTTCAAGTTCCGTAAGATTAGAAGCCAGAGAAGAAGAGTCAACATTATCTTTTATCTTATTTTCGACCTCTTCTCCCCAATACTTTGCATTATTAAGGGTTATCTTTGTTTCTTCAACCGCTTTTGAGATGGTATCGGCAGTGTTGCTAAGCAGAATTAAGTTCTCTTTTTGTTCATCGGTAAAGGTTTCTCCTGCGATTAAATCTTTTGATAAACTAAGGGTGAAATTACCTACCTGGGATAAAAACAAATTTATTGTTTCAAGTTTTGTGTTGTCACCCGGCAGTTTTGAAAGCGACTCTTTTGCAATCTCTGCCTCGCAGTATATTTTTGCGGCATAAGAGCTGAATGTTTTGGGCGTTGTAATATATAAACTTTTCTTTAAATCGGTTGAAATGTTATTAAGACTTTCGCTAAGGTTATACATAGAGTTTGAATAGCCTGTTTTAATGGTTTCTTTATAATTTTCGCTTATTTTTACCTGTCTTATATAAAATCCGATTGCAACTGCCAAAGCAAAGATAAAAAATGATATTACTCTTATGTTTTTTCTTTTCATGAAAATCACTTCCCTTTTATCCTATTTTTGACAGTTTTTAAGCCTTTTAAACATTTATTTTATATGGTTGATTTTTTTAAATATATATGATATAATCTAAAAGAATATAAAAAGCTTTGACGGAGACAGTAGTTTTTTTATAAGTATTTAAAGCGAGCCGATTATGGTGAAAGTTCGGCAGTACGAAAAAAACGAATATCACTCCCGAGCCGCGGCGTGAAAGATTATTCGATTAGCGTTTGCCGGTGTTCCACCGTTATAGGAAAGCGGATGATGGTCCGTCATAATAGGTGGTTTTGTTTTTCCCTGTCCTATTATGGACGGGGAATTTTCAGTTTTTGAAAGGAAGAATAATTTATGTACGAAAGCGCAAGTCCCAATGTTAATTTTGTTGAAGAAGAAAAAAAGATAAAAAAGTTTTGGGATGATAACAAGATTTTTGAAAAAAGCATTGATTCACGCGCCAAGGGTGAACCCTATGTTTTTTATGATGGTCCGCCTACCGCAAACGGTAAGCCTCACATCGGTCATGTTTTGACCCGTGTTATAAAAGACCTTATACCCCGCTATCACACAATGAAAAACCAGATGGTTCCTCGTAAGGCAGGTTGGGATACCCACGGTCTGCCGGTTGAATTAGAGGTTGAAAAAATGCTCGGTCTTGACGGCAAAGAGCAGATTGAAAAATACGGCCTTGAACCATTTATAAAGCACTGCAAAGAGAGTGTTTGGAAATACAAGGGCATGTGGGAAGATTTCTCCAAAACCGTTGGCTTTTGGGCAGATATGGATAACCCTTATGTTACTTATGACAACAACTTTATCGAGTCGGAATGGTGGGCTTTAAAAAAGATTTATGAAAAAGGTCTGCTTTATAAAGGTTTTAAAATCGTTCCCTATTGCCCCCGTTGCGGAACACCGCTTTCTTCTCACGAAGTAGCTCAGGGCTACAAGGCGGTTAAGGAACGCAGTGCCATAGTTAGATTTAAAGCCAAGGGCGAAGATGCATATTTCCTTGCCTGGACTACTACCCCCTGGACCTTGCCTTCAAATACCGCGCTTTGCGTAAACCCCGATGATGAGTATTGCAAGGTTGCCGCTGCTGATGGATATACCTACTATATGGCAAAGGCTTTGCTTGATACAGTTCTTTCAAAGCTTGCAACGGAAGATAAACCGGCTTATGAAATTCTCGAAACCTACAAAGGCTCGGATCTTGAATATAAAGAATATGAACCTTTGTTTGAATGTGCCGGCGCAGAGGCTGAAAAGCAAAAGAAAAAGGCGCATTTTGTAATGTGTGACAGTTATGTTACCATGTCAGACGGTACAGGTATTGTTCACTGCGCGCCCGCATTCGGTGAAGACGATGCCAGAGTCGGCAAAAAATATGATCTTCCTTTCCTTCAATTTGTTGACAGCAAGGGTAATATGACTGCAAACACCCCGTACGGCGGCAAATTTGTAAAAGATGCAGACCCGATTATTCTTACTGACCTCGATAAAAGCGGCGCTTTATTTGATGCACCCAAATTTGAGCATGATTATCCTTTCTGCTGGCGTTGCGATACCCCGCTTATCTACTATGCTCAGGAATCCTGGTTTATTAAGATGACCGAGGTTAAGGATGACCTTATTAAGAATAATGACACAATTAACTGGATACCCGATACCATCGGTAAAAAACGCTTTGGCGATTGGCTCAGAAATGTTCAGGACTGGGGTATTTCCCGTAATCGCTATTGGGGTACTCCGCTTAACATTTGGACCTG
>CAMPCO010000085.1 GCA_946646305.1 uncultured Clostridia bacterium
TGGCCTGCCCGAAGGGACTCGAACCCCCAATCTTCAGAATCGGAATCTGCTGCGTTATCCGGTTGCGCCACGGGCAGAAATGCAAGCAGGGGAAAGCCCCCTGCTTTAAATTTAATCGTTATATCCGTTCGGGTTGTTTTTTTGCCAACGCCATGTGTCTTTACACATATCAACAATATCATATTTTGCTTTAAAGCCGAACAAATCTGCCGCCTTTTTGGTATCGGCATAAATGGCATCGATATCGCCGGGGCGCCTTGGCTCAATAACATAGGGAATTTTGATATTATTTGCCTTTTCAAAAGCATTTACAATTTCAAGAACGCTGGTGCCCTTTCCGGTGCCGAGGTTAACCGCCTCGCAACCGGTGTTTTTAAGTACCCATTCGGTGGCGTTTACATGGCCTGCCGCCAAATCGCAAACATGAATATAATCGCGAACGCCGGTGCCGTCTACAGTGTTATAGTCATTGCCGAAAATGTGTAGTTTTTCGAGCGCCCCTACCGCCACTTTTGAAATATAGGGCATAAGGTTATTCGGAATACCCTTGGGGTCTTCGCCGATAAGTCCGCTTTTATGAGCGCCTATCGGGTTAAAATAGCGAAGCAGGGCAACCGACCATTCTTTATCGGAATTATAAAGGTCGCTTAGTATATTTTCTATAAAGAGCTTTGTTTTGCCGTAGGGGGAAACACCCATTGTCGGGAATGTTTCATCAACGGGAATTCTTTCGGGGTTGCCGTAAACGGTGGCAGAAGATGAAAAAACAATCTTTTTGCAACCGAATTCACCCATAACCTTAATAAGGGTTATGGTGCTGTCGATATTATTTTCATAATACATTATAGGCTTTAAAACCGACTCGCCAACCGCTTTAAGCCCTGCAAAATGAATTGCCGCGGCAATTTCGTTTTCGCTGAACACCTTTTTAAGGGTTTCATAGTCGCGCAAATCAGCCTTATAAAAAATCGGCTTTTTACCTGTTATCTGCTCAATTCTTTCAAGTGATTTTTCACTGCTGTTTAAAAGGTTATCAACAACCACAACCTCATATCCTGCATTCAATAGTTCCACGCAGGTGTGACTGCCGATAAAACCCGCGCCGCCGGTCACCAAAATTTTCATAACAATTCTCCTAATTTATATTTATACTTCCCGCCATATCGGGCTTTTTTATTTTAAGATAATCTGCCATATTCAAAAATTCGTTTATATTGCCTGTTGTGTATATTTCGAGCCTGCCGCCGCTTTGGTTTTCGGCGTTCATCTCTTTAAGATTTTTTTCGAGGTAGCGGCATTGCGCCGCAGCCGGGTCTATAAAATTGATTTCGGGGTACAAACTATTAAAAACATCTAAAACTATCGGAAAATGGGTGCACCCCATAATAACATCGTGAATATCGCCGAGAGAGAGCATTTTATCAATGCAAAGTTTTATTTCATTTCTTATTTCATCGCCGCGAAGGTCGCCCGCTTCAACAAGCCGCGCCAAATTTTTCGAACCGACACCGAAAACTTTACAATCGGGCATTGCGTTTTCGATAACCTTTTGATAAAGCCCTGATTTAATGGTAAATTCGGTCGCCAAAACGCCAACCGATTTAAGACTTTTATCTTCAATACAGTCCGCCGCGCAGGAAACAATGCGGAAAACGGGGAAGGGGAAACCATCTGACAGCGCATCCCCCAAAGAGGACATAGTGTTGCAGGCAAGCATTACGCATTTAACCTGTTTTTCCTGCAAAAATTTAAGCATACTTCTGCCAAGCTTTAACAGTTCTTCCCTTGAACGGTTGCCATAAGGACAGTTTTTACTATCCCCCAAATATATAAAGTTTTCATTTGGCAAAAGCTCTACCGCCTTTGCCAAAACGGTAAGACCGCCAACGCCGGAATCTATAAGACCGATAGCGCCGTTTTTATCCATGAAACTTCACCTTTACTTTAATACTGATTTAATTATAACGCGAAAGAGTAAAAATAGCAATAAATATAATTAGCATTAGTGCCTTTATTGACAATAAATCGGTAATATGGTAATATTTTTTTAAAAAGAAAGAGGGGGGAAAGATTATGAAAACGGAAGTAAACGCGCTGTTTGCGGCGTTGTCCTTCGCCGTTTGCGGTGAAGACCGCCTGGATGATTACGCCGCTTTGTTTTCTGATGAGGAATTCCTCCAAAGAACAGCAAAGCTTGCCGCCTATCATGACCTTGCCCACCTTTTATATTATTCATTAAAAGAGAAAAAAATCATAGATAAAAAAAGCGGCGATATTTATAAAAGGGCAGAAAATTATATTATGTCCGCCGCGATAAGATACGAGCGGTTAAGTGAAACAACCAATAAGGTTTGTGCTCTTTTTGAAAAAAATGAAATTCCCTATATCCCGCTAAAAGGGGCGGTTCTGCGCTCGCTTTACCCAGAACCCTTTATGCGAACAAGCTGCGATACCGATATTCTGGTAAACCCCGGGGATGTTGATAAAGCGGCAAGCCTTATAAAATCGGAGCTCGGCGGCAAAGCCGAGTGGTCGGGCGACCACGATATACCGATTTATTTTGAAAACGGCACCCATATAGAACTTCACTTTTCCTTTTCGGGTCTGCCTTTTGGCGGGGAAGAGATTATGAAGGATGTTTTCAGTAAATCAACGCTGAAACCCGGCACCGCTTTTTGCTATGAAATGCCCGATGATCTTTTCTATTATTACCATATAGCCCATATGGCAAAGCATATTAAAAACGGCGGTTGCGGTATAAAACCGTTTATCGACCTTTATCTTTTAGATAAGCAAAAAGGCGATGGCAGGGCGGAAACATTAAAGCGCGGCGGCCTTTATGAATTTTCGCAAAACGCAAGTAAACTTTCAAATATATGGATGAGCGGCAAAATGCCAAACGGTGAGCTTTTAGACCTTGCAAAGTATATTCTTCGCGGCGGCAGTTACGGCAATCAAAAAACAAAGGCTCAGCAAAACTCATCGGAATTTCAAAACGCGGCAGGCAGAATATTCCTGCCTTACAGTAAGCTTAAATTCCATTATAAAGAGCTTGAAAACCATAAATGGCTTTACCCTTATTGCGCGGTAAAAAGACTTTTAAGGCTCGCTTTTAAAACTCTGCCGGGTATAATTTCATCAAGCAGAAAAAAGGCCGATACCGAAAAAGCGGCAAAAACGGCGGAAATGATGAAACAAATAGGACTTTAAACATAAAAAAGGCACTCGATACCGAGTGCCTTT
>CAMPCO010000086.1 GCA_946646305.1 uncultured Clostridia bacterium
TATGTCCGTTAAGGCAGATATGAAGCTTTACATTATCGGTGTTGATATTCATTCTCGCCGTGAGATAAATATCCGCCGTGAGATATACATAGTGTTCACCCTGCTTGGTGGCATAGGCGGTCAGCTCCGATGCGGTGCTTACCGCTTCATAGGTGTTTTCGGTATGCTCTGTGTGGTCGCCTGTATTCTCTCCCGATATGCAGTCGCAATGGGTATGGGCGGGTAACTCCTCACCGCAGGATGCTTTTGCAAGCATAGTGCCTACCGTTATAATATCGGAATACTTATAGTGAGAGTTATCGGTGCCGCAGGGGGTGGTTTCGCCGTCAACAATTCTGTTAAGCATAAAGCCTGCCGTAGGTATTACGGAGTAGTTTTCTATAACCCCTACCTGTGCTCTTTGCATTTGGTTAAATGCAACATTTTTCTTTACTGTTGCCTCTTCGGCGGAAGCAAATGAGCTTGAAATCTCGTTTACAACAACGGGCAAAGTTTTATCCTTTTCGTTGCCTGTATGCTCATAAAAGCAGTTGCGGAAATCGGTTATAAGTTTACTGAACTGAACGGCATATTCATCGGGTTTTGAATTGTCGCTTTCGCCCTGCAACCAGGAAAGGCTTACAAGATTTATATTATCTTTACTGAAACCTTTATTTAAAAGATCGGTATACATACGGTCAAAGGTGCTCATAAAGCCTCTATATAAAAAGCCTGTTGCACGGTTTTCACTGCTGTCAAACTCGATACCGTTTTCGCCGGGATACCATGTGCCGTATTTCGGGGTATTTGATGTCCAGTGGCTCCAATATTTACTTGAGTTTATTTCACCCTTCGGACCGATGGCTTTAAGATAGCCTAAAACCGATGTGCCGCCCGCCGCATATTTAAAGATTATGGCCTCGCGGTCGGTATTTTTATATTTTTCTTCCAGATACTGCGCCATTGCAAGCTCGGGGCCTACATGCGCCGAGTCATAACCCATACCCTCTGTAACAGGGCGATAATCTTCCACAAGATTATTGGGGAAAGAGCCATCGGGGTTGGAGCGATAATTATAATAATGAACATGCGGGTATATGCCGTCATCGCGCTCAGAGGGAAGCCCGCTTCCGAGTGAGGTAGAGCCCGAAGCGTTTGACTGACCCGCGATTATGTATATATCAACCTTTTTATTTGCGGCTTCTGCACCGGTTAAAGTATTAAAATCGGTATAGCCGTCAAGCGCAAAGCGGTGAGCCTTGGCGGTTTCATTATATGTGCAGTAAACCCCGCTTTCACAGGTTCTGTTAAAGAAAGCATCAGCCGAGTTTATTTCGCCCTTTGCAAAGTCCATAGTAACAGGCATACTGATACCAACGGTATCCTCGCCCGCGGTAAGCTCGCCCTCTAAAACAATCTCTCTGCCGGGGTCAAGCTTTATATCATCGCCTATATTATCTTTAACCTTTACATCGCCCTTCATATAAAGGGTTCCTGTAATTACGGCAATTCCCGTATAGTTGCCGGTTATTTCGCCGCCGTAGATCTGAATAACGGGTGAGCCCGTACCAAAACCTACAACGCCGCCCGATATGCCGCTTGTGTTTCTGCCGCCCGATATTCTGCCGCTGAGCATTTTAAAGGTGCCGTTGTTATTTATGGCGACATTGCCGCCGTTACTGCCCTCTGCGATACCGCCTGATATAGTAGTATTTTCTATAGTAACCGTGGGGGCATCGGGTGAAGAAGTGGATCCGCTTATTTGAATATTTCCGCCATAGCCGCCGGGCTTGTTACTGCCGTTTACTATATTTTCGGAGTATCCGTTTTCGATTACACAATCGGTAAAATTAAGGGTTGTATTTCCCGAGCAGTGAATATTGCCGCCGCTGTTGGACTGTCCGCCCGAAACGGTGGTGCCGAAAAGATTTAAAGAGGATGTATCGGTCACAATAAAGTTGCCGCCGTAACCCACCTTTTCTTTTCCGTTTGCCGTGCCGCCTTTAACAGAGCAGTTATACATAGTAACATTTGATGCTTTTCTAAGGCTTATATTACCGCCGTAACAGTTGGCGGTGGCATTTACCGAATTACCGCCCGAAATCTCGGCAGAATAGAAAACGCCCGTACCGTTATTAAAATAGATATTTCCGCTTTCACTTGTAGCGGAGCCGTCCTTTATAACCGCGCCGAAAACCTCAAGTTTTCCGCCGTTTGTCACCGAAATATTGCCGCCGTTTTTACCCTTGCCGCCTGTAATGGCGCCCTTTTGCGCGGCGCAATCGGTTATGGTAAGCGCCTTGGTAGCGGCATCCACAATAAACACCTGCAAACCGCTTCCCGCGGTTATTGTGTTTCCGTTAAGGCAAAGATTCAGGTGCTCGTTTTTACCCACCGTATAGGCTTGTGTGGTGGTAAATGAGCTTGTGAGATACAGATAAACGCTTGTTTCTTCCGCGTAATCTTTTAAATGGGTGAGCAGTTCAGCTTCACTTGACACGGCAACCCAAGTAACATCTTCATTACAGGTGTGGCCCTGCGCCCCTGCCGCGTTTCCACTACATACACAATGGGATGTATGTTCGTTTTCTGCAAAAACGCTGATAGGCAGGCACGGGAATAATAGTACCGCCGCCGTGAACAAAGCGATTAGTTTAAGATACCTTTTTAACATCTTCACAAAGCCTCTTTTCAAACACACAAGCCAAAAAAGCCTGTTTTGTTACATCGTTGTAAATTACAATTTTATTATACATTGTATTTTATATGCTGTCAATGTTTTTGCACAAAACGAATTTCCTTTTTTTGTAATTTTAAGTTTAGCAGTAAACATTATTAAACACTTTTTCGCATAAATTATTAAAAGGTGACCTGCCGCTTTTTTAGTAAAAAGCCGAAAAGCCTTGTAGCCAAGACCTTTCGGCAAAGTTTTAAAAATTTTAAATATCATCGGTTATGAACATGGCATCGCCAAAGGAAAAGAAGCGATATTTTTCCTCTACCGCGTGGCGGTAGGCGTTCATGGTATTATCATAACCCGCAAAGGCGCAGATAAGCATTATAAGTGTGCTTTCGGGCAGGTGGAAATTAGTGATAATGCCGTCCATACATTTAAAGGTATACCCGGGGTAGATAAAAATTGAGGTGTCGCCCGAGCATTCTTTTATTTCGCCATACTCCGTGGCAACGCTTTCAACCGTTC
>CAMPCO010000087.1 GCA_946646305.1 uncultured Clostridia bacterium
ACGGTTCCGCTTACGGGCTTTGGTCATTCGCTGGCGCAAGGGGTAAAACGCGCGGTGGATAGTGATGGTTTTATCGGGATTATAACCGGCGGGCTTACCGCTACCGCGGCAGGAATATCAACCGCCCTCTTTTCGGGACTGCTGATGGCGGTGCTTTTCAAATCAAAAGAAAAATAAAAAAAGGCGGCTTTGCCGTCTTTTTTGCTATTTACAATATAAAATTATTCTGTTATAATGAATAAACGAAACCGATGTTTCACGTGAAACATCGGTTGCCTATATATTATACAATATAGATATATTATATAATATATCATTTATAAATACACTATCAGGAGGGAAATATGGGAAAGATAATTGCCATAGTCAACCAAAAGGGCGGCGTTGGTAAAACAACAACCGCCGTCAACCTTGCCGCCGGCATAGGACTTGCGGGCAAAAAGGTGCTTTTGGTAGATGCCGACCCCCAGGGAAACTCCACAAGCGGTTTCGGAATAAATAAGAGGCAGGCGGAAATGACATCCTATGACCTGCTTATAGGAAAAGCCACCGCGGACAAGGCAATCGTTACCACCGCCTTTAAAAATGTTGATATTGTCCCCTCTTCTATGGATCTTGCCGCGGCGGAGGTAGATTTGATAGAGATTACCGATCGCCATGCTCAGTTGAAGCGTGCATTATCTACAGTCAGAGAAAAATATGATTACATATTTTTAGATTGTCCCCCCTCTTTGGGGCTTATCACAATAAACGCTCTTACCGCCTGTGACACTGTGCTTGTCCCCATTCAGTGCGAATACTATGCGCTTGAGGGACTGTCCCAGCTTATGGCTACCACCAGACAGGTTAAGCGCAGTTATAATCCCCTGCTTGAAATCGAGGGTATAGTTCTTACAATGTATGACGGCAGACTAAACCTTACCGGTCAGGTTGTGGGTGAGATAAAAAAATACTTTGCAGGAAAACTTTATAAAACAGCCATTCCGCGCGCGGTAAGGCTGAGCGAAGCGCCGAGCTACGGTATGCCCATTCAGTATTACGATAAAAGATCAAAAGGCACCGCGGCTTATAACGACCTTGCAAAAGAATTCCTTAAAAGAAATAAAAGGGGGATATAGACTATGGGCTTAAAAAAAGGCGGCCTTGGCAGAGGCCTTGATGCGCTTTTTAATGAAAACGCCACCGAAAGCAGTAATGTTATAACGCTGAAACTCACCGAAATAGAGCCAAATCGCAATCAGCCGCGAAAGAATTTTGATGAGGCGGCTCTCTCTGAACTTGCCGAAAGCATTAAAGAGCATGGGCTTATTCAACCTATTGTTGTCTCCCCTATGGCTTCGGGCAGTTATCGCATAATCGCCGGTGAACGCCGTTGGCGGGCAAGCCGTCTGGCGGGGCTTGAAAGTGTGCCGGTTGTTATAAAAGAGATAGATGATAAAGAGCAGTATGAAATCGCTCTTATCGAAAATCTGCAAAGAGAAGACCTTAATGCTATTGAAGAAGCGCTCGGCTATAAGGCGCTTATAGATAATTACGGGCTTACCCAGGAAAGCGTTTCGGCTCGCGTGGGAAAATCACGCAGTGCAGTTGCAAACGCTCTGCGGTTATTAGGGCTTAGCGAAGAAGAGCGCGAAGCGCTTAAAAACGGCATCATCACCCCAGGACACGCCAGGGCGCTTTTGGCAATAGATGATCCTGAAATCAGAAAGATGGCGTTTTCTTTGTCGCGGGCGGGTAAATCTGTCAGAGAGATAGAAGCCCTTGCAAAATCGGCAAACCGCAAGCCTAAAAAGGCCGCCGCCCAAAAGCCCACATATTTTAAAGAGGTCGAGCTGGCGCTTAAAGAAGAACTTGGCAGAAAAACCGTAATAAAGCCTTTCGGCAAAGAAGGCGGAACAATAACTCTTGAGTTTTATAACCAAGAGGAGCTTAACGATATTGTTAAAAAATTAACAAAATAAGGAGATTTTTTCATTGCTCTGGTTCTTTTTAATATTCTCAACTGTGTGCTGGGGCCTTGCAGAAATATTTTATAAAAAAGGAAATGTTTCAAACGAGCCCTATGCCCATTTAAAAACAACGGTTTTGGTTGGTTTCTTTTTTGGTATTTATTCGGTTATCATTCTGCTTACCCAGGATGTCAATATAAAATATCTTCCGATAAACTTTGTAAGATATCTTCCCGTTGCGGCGTGCTACATAGTTTCAATGATGTGTTCTTATTACGGTGTTCGCTATATAGAAGAGTCTATTTCCGACCCGATTGAAAACACATCCTGCGCCTTTGTCCCCATTCTCTGCGCCATATTTCTTCACGAAAGGCTATCCCTTAAAACCGTAATAGCAATAGTCGTTGTGGTTGTAGGCATTCTCGGTGTCGGCTTTTTTGATAAAAAAGGCAAAGAGGACAGAAAACGCGCTTTCGGCAAGAAGCTTGCTATCATTTCGATAACTATGCCCTTCTGCTATATGATCCTTGATGCAATAGGAACATTCCTTGATATTTATTATACAGAGGATGCGGCTTCTTCCGTTTTGGTCGGTGTTACCGACGGGAATCTTGAACATACCGCCAACTGCTGCTATGAATTTACCTTCCTGCTCGTTGCAATAGGCATCCTGATTTATTTAAAGGCAAAGGGTGTAAAATTCTTTACGGTAGAAGGCAATGATACCGATGCCTCGCAAAACCTTTCACTTTTCAAAAGAATAGGCAAACAGCATAATAAGATTTTGGCGGCTGTCTTTGAAACCGGCGGTCAGGCGACCTATCTTTTCGCCTTGTCGGAAGGCTCGGGTATAGCCGCGGTAATCTTAGGCGCCGGAACGGTTATCATTTCATTTATCCTGTCAAGGTTTATGCTTAAAGAAAAACTGTCCGTAATGCAGTATGTGTTTATCGCAATAATATTCGCCGGAATTATTTCTTTGTCGCTTTTGGGATAATCAAAACTTAATACATTAAAAATATAGTAAAGCAGGGACATAATGCAATATATCTCCCCTGCTTTTACTTCTTTTTTGTGCAGTTTTAAAAAAATCGAAAAAAGTTAAAAAAATTCGAAAAAATGTATTGACAAGAGCTCGGTTAATGTGGTATTATAATCGGGCGCC
>CAMPCO010000088.1 GCA_946646305.1 uncultured Clostridia bacterium
TGTGCCGGTGGTATCTTCGCCGTTTATAAATGCGCCGTTTAGGTTAAATGTGCCGTCCTCTACTGTGACAATTCCTTTGCCCTCGGCAATTTCGCCGTTTTTGTAAACACTGCCTGTTTCCTTGCAGTCGCAAAGGGTTACATTGCCGCCCGTAATATTCAAAGCGCCGTTTTCACTGTTTGCGGTAATCTTTTTACCGTTAAGGCAGATTACAACATCGCTTGAAATATTCGCGGGGTCAGAAAGGGTCACATTGTTTGCAAGATAATAATGTCCCGCGGTGGTGGGCAGGCTTGTGGTGGAGGTCCATTTTTCAAACTCATAAGATTTATGACCTAAGCTGCAAGAAAGGTCGCCTTCTTCGCAGTGCTCGTGGTCGCCTACTACAACTGTGCAGGAAGCGGAATTTGTAAAGGTATCGGTAAAGTTACCGCCCTTATGAATTACGGTGATAACCGCTTTACCTTTTCCCTTTGCGGTTATTTTGCCGTTACTGTCTACCGTGGCAACCGATGTATCGGAGCTGGACCAGGTGGTAGAAATATTAGCATAAGAATATTTATTAAGGTCGCTGCCGCCTTGATATGCGGCGCCCTGACTGTAATCGAAACTATCGTTATGGCTGTAAAGTTTTTCGCCGCTTCGCTTTTTGCCGATTTCCTTTGTATCGCCTATACCCATTTCATAGGTTTCATCGGCAAAGGTAAGGTCGGAGATGGTATCAGCATGAATACCCGCCCAAACCTCGGCAGTGCCAATATTGGTTATGGTGGTATCTGCCTCATAGGTGGAATAAAGATGACCGTAAGCCGAAGGGAAATAGCCGCCCAAAGCACCGTTTGTATAGCAAAGAACAAAGGTCATTGCCTTGGCGGTGTTTTCTTTTACAAACATTCCGTTTGTATCAAACATTTCGCCCGGGAAGGTTGCAAAGGCAACATCGCCTATTGTTGCGGAATAAAGGTCGGCGGAATACTTTTGGCCCTCGTTGGTAACTCGTTTAAGAATAGCATTAGCATGATAAGGACTTTGGATAACAACGCTGCCGCCGTCTTTTGACTGGGTGTAACCGCCGATAAAATATATAAGCCAGTTACGCGCGCTCTGGGAAATGCTATCGGCAAAATATGATTTGCTATTATATCTTTGTGATGCAGTATAAGACTTTGTATAAAGGGAATATGCACCGCCTGCCGTTGTAAGAACATTATTATAAGAATTATCTATTGCATAATGCAGGCGCTTTACAAACTTGGCTACAATTTCCGCCTGTTCATCGGTGATTTCTTTTTTCGTGCTTTTTTCCTTTATCGCTTCAATTTCCGCAGATGTAACAGTCTCATTTATATGCTTCATACTCTCAATAACGGTATCTGAGAAATTGTATGTGCCGAGGATAACATCCTTTAACTGGTCATCGGTGGTGTTCCAGATAAGACTTACTATCCAATACGCGGTATCATTAACTATTTCGTCTGAAACGGCATGATAGGTGGCGGTATATGTATATTTGGTTGATTTAACGGTTCCGCCGTTTACCTTTTGGAAGCCTGAATTAAAGTTTTTGGTTACAAATTCAGCAAGGGTTGAGCCTACAAGATAACTGTTTATTCTTTTTACCGCGGCGGTGGTTGTTTTGCCGGTGTAATCAAGAATACCAGAGTTTGATGATTCGCCTGCTTTAACGGTTGTGCCTGCTTTTATTGTTATGGTTTTGCCGTTTTTGTTAAAATCGAAAACAGTTTTTGTTGTGAACTTTTTAGATAATCTATCGGCAGTCATAATCGGCACGGGGTTTAAGTTACCCGCCGCGCCCTGATAATAAGCCACGCGATAGTTTGGCAATGTTTCTTCTACCGCATCGCGGAAAGAACCGACATAGTCTGCCGAAATAACGGTTGAGTTGTTGGCGCCTGTTACAACCGGGTGCGCCTGGAAATTGCACATAAGAACATTTTTATCATCTGCTCTGTCAAAGCGGATAATCTGAACCTGCGGGTCGGCTTCTGTCATATAGCCTTCTACCTTACCTTCCCCCCAGGTGCCTTTCCATTTGCCTGTTGCGGCATCATAATAGAGTGCGCCGTGGTTATTGGCATAGGTAACGGGGTCGCCGTTGTAATCGGTAGCGCTGGTTTTGGTGTTTCTTATGAAGTTTACGATACTTTTACCGCTTGAATTTAAAGCATTAACGGTTTTAACCGACATATCCGCAGGATAAAGATCTGATATCGCTTCTTTGCAGGAAAGAGCAACCTGATCCGCCTGATAGGAATAATAATTGAGGGCGTCGCCCTTAACCTTTACGGCTTCTGTATTACCGGGAATACTTGAATGGGTATGGGTTGCGGAAACATATATGCGCTCTACGGGAACGCCGGTTACTTCTGATACCCTTGTTCTGATGGAAGCAAATCGTGTTGAACGGTTTATATCGAGAACAACAAACAAAAGGATATTGCCGTTTTTATCCATTGTTGCGGTGCAAATGGAGAAAATCTCCTGCTCGGTAGCAATATTTGCGCCGCCCACAACACCGATACGGTTTTCTTCACGGCCATAACCGCCAAGCGGAAGTCCGGTTGTGCCGCTCGTGGTGCCGTTTAGCGCCAGCGGCATAATGCTCTGCTTGCCGAAGCCGACATAAATCTGCCCCGACGAGAGCGGATGCTCGCTTGTGAGTTTTCTTACAAATGCCTCTGTGAAAACAGGGCCATCCGCAGCATAAATAGGCACGATTGCAAAAAGCGAAACCATTAAAATGGCGCTTAAAACAAATGCGCTTATTCTCTTCAAACCGTTAAAAAATTTTTTCAAGATTATTCCTCCATACAGACGGCAAAAATATACTGATCCGTTTTAATAAATATATCATACTTTTAGTATTAGTGTCAATCTATTTATAATAATATAATATATATTTATATCAAATTTTCAGAGGGTTAAAAATGTGTTAATAATATATTCAAAATAAAGGGAAAAATGCATAAAAAAACACCCGATATACACAAAGGTACATCGGGTGTTTTAAAGGTTTAAATATTAGTTGTTAATCTTGGTAACAACGCCGGAGCCTACGG
>CAMPCO010000089.1 GCA_946646305.1 uncultured Clostridia bacterium
ATTAAATGTTATAATTAGTCGACAAATCAGTATGGATTTTTCGAAGTTTTAAGCTTTTTTTCGCCATACACCCTAAGCGGTGTATGGCTTTTTTTAGGAGGATATAAAATGCAAAAGAAAACCAAAAAAATCAAACTGCCGTCAGAGGTTGTATATCTTTTGGGGCTTGTTATTCTGGCGCTTGCCGTAGCAATACTTACCTCGGCGGATTTCGGGGTTTCGATGGTGGTGGCGCCCGCGTATCTTTTAAGCCTTAAAGTAGACTTTTTAACCTTTGGACAGGCGGAATATGTAGTTCAGGCTATCGTTTTTATACTGCTTTGCGTAATACTTAAAAAGTTTAAGCCGATATATCTGTTTTCTTTTATGACCTGCCTTATATATGGCGCGGTGCTTGATTTATGGCGGCTGTTGCCTGCCTTTAACCCCGCTGTCACCCCGCCGGGAAGTAATCCGATGTGGCAAAGAATAGTGATGTTTATTATAGGGGTTATACTCACATCCTTTTCAGTGGCGCTTTTTTACAAAACATATCTTTACCCGCAGGTGTATGACTTTTTTGTTAAAGCGGTAGCCGAAAAATATAATTTAAAGGTTTATATTTTTAAAACCTGCGGCGATATTGCAATGCTTATTCTAAGCGTTTGTTTAACCTTTTGGTTTTTCGGCGGAATTAAAGGTATCAACTTCGGCACCCTGATTATGGCTTTTGTAAACGGCGCTATTATCGGTTTCTTTTCGAAAATATTTGATAAATACTTTGAGTTTAGCCCGGCATTTAAAAAATTAGCAAAGATATTTGATGCTTAAAAGCAAAAGGCAGATTTATGGGTTTTAAGGCGCCCATATTCAATTCTTTCATTATTAAAAAATAAAAACAAGACACCCGATCGGGTGTCTTGTTTTATATGTGTAAAAGCGCACAAGCCTACACTTTTAAAGGAAAACTGTACCAAACTTGGGAAACGCATAAGTATCGACCATAATCATTATAAGTATCACCGGTACATCTCAATTAAAGATTTAAAGCTACAATAATCCTTTTTGATTAAATTACTTTCCCTTATATAAAAGGCATAGCATTGTAAGGTCGTCAAATTGCTCGGCGTTCTTTACAAAACCATCAACCGCCCGGCGAACATTTTGAAGCACGCGGGACGGCGCGGCTTCCGGCTCTTCGTTTAGTACGGCAAGCATTCGCTCGGTGCCGAACATATTCTCTTTGGAATCTGTTGCCTCGGGGACACCATCCGTATATAGGAATAACCTTGTACCCGGTTCTAACTGTAACTCATATTCTTTGTATTTTATTCCGGGCATTGCGCCGATAACCAATCCATGCTTATCCTTTACCGTCTCAAACGGACCGCCCGGCGTTTTCTGAAGCACGGGATATTCGTGTCCGGCATTTGCCGCCGTAAGTTTTCCGGTGGATATCTCAAGTATTCCGAGCCAGACGGTTACAAACAGTTCCTCCTGATTATTTGAACAGATTGCTTCGTTGGTTTTTGTCAGAATTTCGGCGGGTGAGCCCCCAAGCATGGCGCAGCTTTGCAGAATAATCTTGGATGCCATCATAAAGAGTGCCGCAGGCACACCCTTGCCTGAAACATCCGCCATCACAATTCCCAGATGGTCATCATCAATCAGGAAAAAGTCATAAAAGTCGCCGCCGACTTCCTTTGCGGGATCCATGCTCGCGTAAATATCAAATTCACTGCGCTCGGGGAATGGCGGAAAAACATGCGGCAGCATAGCCGCCTGAATTCGCGTCGCCATGGAAAGCTCGGTGCTTACCCGCTCTTTCTCGGCTGTGATTGTTTCAATCTCGCCTATATAATTATCCATTTCAGCGGCAAGCTCGGTCACATCGTTTGATAAATCGCTTATCTCATTGTGCAGCTTTATTTCTTTAATGGCTTCCGATATTTCACGGCTGTCCTTTGTTTTCTTATAAATACGGATATTCTTTTGCACCTTTTTAATAGGCTGCAACACAAATCGGTTAACAAGTATCAGACATATCAAAGAAAGAATAATCTGAAAAAGCATCGCATAAAGAGTTTCTCTCTTCGCCTGTGAAGCAGAAGAATTCCGAATTTCGGACAGGTTATATGTCATTCCGATAAAAACCGGATGGCCTTCCGTTTCACCGAAAAATGTGTAATAATCGACATAATCTCCGGCATTGGCAAGATGTGATGCATTGGCTTTTGCGCTACGCATTGCTTTCTGCTGGTCGGCTCCAACCGTTACAACATGCCCCAGCGGATAAATCTCCTCATAACTTGTACCGCGTTTAGCGCCCTGATCGGCGGCGCTTAGCAAAAAGAACTGTGTCTCATATTTTTCATCCGTTGACACACAGAAAAGAAAATCGATATTATTCGCCCTTTTGATCTGGTTTAACCTTGTTATCAGCCATGAGTATGAAATCTCAGCGTAAAGCTTTTGATCTTCCGGCTTCCAAGTGTCAAATTCTGTTTCTGTAACGTATTTTAGTTGAACACCGGGATAGTGTTCAGTTAAAGTACGGCTTTTCTCTTTTGTTTCAGTACCTTCATTGTAATCCGTATCGTATTCGATCTGCATATCGTTTGCGTGAGTGTACCAGTAGGAAAGAAGTCGATCAGACGCCGGATATTCACGAACCGCCGCAACAACCTCTTCCGAAATCTCCATAGCGCGAGCTTCTGTTTGATTTCTGATTGTAGATTCCGAAATTGAACTAAGCACCAGAAATGTTATAATGCCAGATACAATAACGGCAATGGAAAACAAAACTATCACCTGAGGAATCAGCCGAAACTTTCTGTTTTTATTCCTATTGTTCATACCTTTACTTTTCCTTTTCAATAGTAAATATATCTGTAAAATCCGAACGAATTATCTATGATAAGATGACCACAGAATGTCAGAATATAAATAATATATTTATATAGTGTCATAAAACCTGAAAATTGTCAAGGTGTTTAATTTCGGTATTTTTACAATTATCTGAAATTCCGTAAACTATCTGTAAAATGCGTAGATGATGGGTAGCATATAAATCA
>CAMPCO010000090.1 GCA_946646305.1 uncultured Clostridia bacterium
TGGCGATATAAAGACGAAAATGATGTAGAAGGAACCTTAGAATATTACTGCATTGAGCAGGTCTTTTATCTTGCGACATTTTGTGTTGCGGATGAATTTATAAACGAAGAAAACCCGCTTACCTATTGCCCTTATAGGGAAACCGATGAGGACGGCAATCAGCTGGTTGATGAAAACAATATTCCCTTTGTCCCCCGCTATGATGACGGCAGTTATGACAGCAATCATTATTACGGCTGGTATTGCGAAAATGTATCAATTGAAGCAATAGAAAAAATGAGAAACGCCGAAGCGGTGGCAAACAGGGTTATAGAAGAGGCGGCTAACCTTTCAGACAGTGAAAAATTAAAGTATTATCACGATTATATACTAAACACCATAACATATAACACCGATGCCGCATATAGGCAGGAAACCTACGGCAACGCCTGGCAGATGCTATATGTTTTTGATGATGATGACACAACAAATGTTGTTTGCGAGGGGTACAGCAAAGCCTTTAAATATCTTTGCGACCACACAAACTTTAATTGCGATTTAAAGTGTATAATTGTAACAGGCGACCTTTATCAAAACGGCAGACATCTTGGCGGACATATGTGGAACAATATAATAAAAGATGGTGTTGTTCTGCATTGTGACCTTACAAATGATGACAACGATTCGGGCGACAAGCGACCGCTTTTCGGTCTGTTTGAAGCTCAACCCAAAGCCGTTAAAAACAGCCATTGCTACTACTCGCAGGGCAATTCAACCATCCACTATGTTTTAGACACAGAAATAACCCGTCTTTACAAGGATGAGGTTATAAACCTTGAGCCTGTATTTAGTATCGGCGATGTTAATATGGACGGCGAAACCAATATGATGGATGCCGTAAAGGTGGCAATGGGCGAAAAGCAGGGCCTTTCATTCCTTGAAGAAATACTTGCAGATATTGATAATAACGGTGTTGTTGACAGAGACGATGCACTCGTTATATCTGAACAATAAAAAAACAATTTTTTTAAAAAGGTGGTTTTTTCCTTGGCAAAAGTTACTAATTTAGCAAAAGTTACCAAAGTTACCAGCGATGGTCTTAAAAAACTTCAAGATGAACTCGAACATCTTAAAACCGTCGGCCGCGCCGAAATAGCGGAAAAAATTAAAATTGCCCGCGGTTATGGCGACCTTTCCGAAAACAGCGAATATGATGATGCCAAAAACGAGCAGGCAAAAATGGAAGCGCGCATCAACGATTTGGAATTAATGCTTAAAAATGTTGAGATTATTTCCAGCACCAAAGGCGCAGTTAAAAAGGTTCGCGTTGGTGTTAAGGTTAAGGTATATGACGAAGAATTCAAAGAAGAATGCGAATATACAATAGTAGGCTCCACCGAAGCCAACCCCCACGAACAGAAAATTTCCGATGAGTCTCCGATAGGCAAAGCATTGCTCGGCAAAAAGGTTGATGATGAGGTTATAGCGGAAACTCCGGGTGGAGAAATTAAACTTAGAATACTTGCAATTTCAAAGTAATTAAACTTTAGGGGCAGTATTTACTGCCCCATTTTTTAAGAGGTGTAAAAAATGGCCGAAAACAATCAGGCAAATGTTCAAAACACAGAGGATTTAAGCGAAATATTAAAGGTTCGCCGCGAAAAGCTGGCGGCTTTGGTTGAAGCGGGAAAAGATCCTTTTGTTAAAACAAAATATGATATTGATAACTATTCAACCGTTATAAAAGCGGACTATGAAAAATATGAGGGCAAAACAGTATCCCTTGCGGGCAGAATTATAAGCCGCAGAATTATGGGCAAAGCAAGCTTTGTAGGTCTTCGCGATGGCGAGGGCGATATTCAGCTTTATGTTCGCAGAGATGATGTAGGCGAAGAAGATTATGCCGCTTTCAAAAAATGGGATATAGGCGATGTTATCGGTATTAAAGGTTTTGTTTTCAAAACTCAAACGGGTGAAATCTCCGTTCATTTAAACCATATCGAACTGCTTGCAAAATCACTTTTGCCGTTGCCTGAAAAGTTCCACGGACTTAAAGATACCGATACAAGATACCGCCAGCGCTATGTAGACCTTATAGTTAACCCCGAGGTTAGGGACACATTTTTAAAGCGCTCTCAGATTTTGCGTGAAATCCGCGCTTTTCTTGACAGCCGCGGTTATTTAGAGGTTGATACCCCGATACTGGTACCGATTGAAATCGGCGCTTCGGCGAGACCCTTTAAAACCCACCACAACACCCTTGATATGGATATGTATCTGCGCATTGAAACCGAACTTTATCTTAAAAGACTTATTGTCGGCGGAATGAACAAGGTTTATGAGGTGGGCAGAATTTTCAGAAACGAGGGTATGGATACAAAGCACAACCCCGAATTCACCACCATCGAGCTTTATGAGGCATACACCGATTACCACGGTATGATGGACTTGGTTGAAGAGCTTTATAAATCTTTGGCGGAAAAGATTTGCGGAAGCACAAAGATTACATATCAAGGCATTGAAATTGATATGGGTCATTTTGAAAGGCTAACAATGGCGGAAGCGGTTAAAAAATACTCCGGCATTGATTATTATGACTGGAAATGTGATGAGGATGCAAGAGCCGCCGCAAAAGAGCACCATGTTGAAGTTCCCGCCGATGCCACACGCGGCACCGTTCTCGCCGAGCTTTTTGATGCTTTTGTTGAAGAAAAACTCATTCAGCCCACATTTATATATGACTACCCGGTAGAGAACAGTCCTCTTGCCAAGAGAAAGCCCGAGGACCCGAACTTTACCGAAAGATTTGAGTACTTTATAAACGCTACCGAATACGGCAACGCGTTCTCAGAGCTAAACGACCCGATAGACCAAAAAGAGCGCTTTGAAAAGCAGGTGGCTCAAAAGAAAGCCGCCGACCCCGATTGCAAATCCGAGGTTGATTATGACTATGTAACCGCTCTTGAATACGGTATGCCGCCAACAGGCGGTTTGGGATTTGGTATAGACCGCCTTGTAATGCTTCTTACCGACTCCCCCTCCATCCGCGATGTACTCCTGTTCCC
>CAMPCO010000091.1 GCA_946646305.1 uncultured Clostridia bacterium
TTTGGAGAAAGAGTAATGACTGATATTATTATAATAGGTGCGGGCGGTCTCGGAAGAGAAGTAGCCTGGCTTATAGAAAAAATAAACAGTAAAACCGAGACCTATAATGTTTTAGGCTTTATCGATGATGATAATTCAGTTCAAAACAAAACCATAAACGGCATAAAGGTTATAGGCAGATGCGAAGATGTAAAAACCTTCGGCGAATGCTCCTATGTTTGCGCCATCGGTAACCCGAGGGTTAAAAAAGCAGTTATCGAAAAACTAAAAACCATAAAGCCCGATATTAAGTTTGCCACAATAATCGATCCCGATATTTTTATAAGCAAAACCGTATTAGTAGGAGAGGGAGTAGTTGTATCGGCAAACTCCGTTCTCGATGCCAATGTGAATATAGGCGATTTTGTTCTTGTGCTTTTTAATTCCACAATAGGGCACGAATCAAATATCGGCGAGTTTTCAACTATTTATTCCGGTGTCAATATTTCAGGCAGAGTGTCGATAGGTAAACAGTGCGAACTCGGCACAGGTATGCAGATTATTCAGGATAAAAAAATAGTCGATGAATGTGTTTTCGGCGCGGGTTCGGTTGTGGTAAAGGACATCACCGAAAAAGGAACCTATGTCGGCGTTCCCGCAAAAAAGATAAAATAGTTTAAAAGCAGCATATTATCCTTTCTTTTTTCATACAATTTAACAGCCTATAACGGAGTTGATTGTATGAAATATGATTCGCAGGACAGAGCAAGGGTGCTCGGCACTTATATAACCGAAACAGGGGCTACCGTTCGCGCGGCGGCAAAGGTTTTCGGCGTTTCTAAATCTACCGTTCATAAGGATGTTACCGAGCGCCTTTTAAAAGAAGACCCCGCTCTTTGCAGGTCGGTAAAAACCGTGCTTGAAAGGAACAAGAGCGAGCGGCATATCCGCGGCGGACTTGCCACAAGAAAAAAATATAAAGGAATATAATATAAAGATTATAAATAAGCCCGATTTTTTCGGGTTTATTTTTTTTATATTTTTTTACAAAATTTTCCTTGACTATTTCATTTGACTATTGTATAATAAATCATTACTAGTGATGATGGGGTATTTTGCGCCTTTTTAGGGCAAATGTCCGCGAAATGCGGACAAAATTCGTCAAAACAGCCCCGATTTCAACACATATTTTATCTCGCAGTTAAGCGAAAAATTATTTTGGGAGTGATTATAAACCTATGAAGCAATCAGCAATGGTAAAGCCGGTTCAGATGGGTAGAAACACTCGTATGACCTTCTCGAAGATCAATGAAGTTATCGATATGCCTAACCTCATTGAAATTCAAAAGGATTCATACAGGTGGTTCATTGAAGAGGGACTTATGGAGGTTTTCAAGGATATGACCTCTATAACCGATTACAGCGGTAATCTGGAACTCAGATTTACCGACTACCGTCTTAACGAACCTCCTAAGTATGATGTTACCGAATGCAAAGCCAGGGATACAACATACGCCGTACCGCTTCGTGTCACAACCCGCCTTTTCAATAAAGAAACGGGTGAAATAAAGGAAAGCGAAGTCTTTATGGGCGACTTTCCGCTTATGACCGAATCGGGCACCTTTGTTATAAACGGTGCAGAGCGTGCGGTTATATCTCAGCTTGTTCGTTCACCGGGCGTTTATTTCGATGATGAAAAGATGGATGAAAGAACAGGTAAAATTCTTTATGCTTCTCAAATCATACCAAACCGCGGCGCTTGGCTTGAATTTGAAACAGGTATGAACGATGTTTTGTATGTTCGTATTGATAAAAACAAGAAAATTCCTCTTACCATGCTTGTTCGCGCTTTGGAGATTTCTTCCAATCAGCAAATCCGCGAGCTTTTGGGTGATGAGGAACGCCTTGCCATTACCCTTGAAGCGGATGAAACCAAAAACACCGAGGATGCACTTGTAGAGGTTTATAAAAAGCTTCGCCCGAGTGAGCCTGTTACAATCGAGGGTGCAAAGACCTACCTTTACCAGTTGTTCTTTGATACACATAGATATGATCTTTCCCGTGTAGGCAGATATAAATACAATAAAAAGCTTTCCCTTAGTCCCCGTCTTCGCGGCAAGGTGCTTTCCCGCCCTGTTGCCGACCCGATGACCGGCGAAATTCTTGCGGATGCAGGTGTAACCGTAAACCGCCAGACCGCCGATATGCTTGAAGGCAAGGGTGTAAGCGAAGCATTTGTTAAGATTGTTGATGAAGAAGGCAAGGAAAGAGAAATCAAAATCCTTACCAACAAAATGGTTGATCTCTCCCTCTTTGTTGATTTCACCGCAGAAGAACTTGAAGAACTTGATAAAGCCGGCGTTAATGAAAAGGTTTCTTTTGATATTCTTAAAGAAATACTCGAAGAAAACAAATCAAAAGAAGATATCAAGCAGGCGCTTATCGAAAATGTTCATGTTCTTATACCTAACTATATAACTCGTGAAGATATTTTCGCCAGTGTAAACTATTTCCTCGGTCTTCCTTATCATGTGGGCAGTGTTGATGATATCGACCACCTCGGCAACCGCCGTATCAAGAGTGTCGGTGAACTTTTGCAGAACCAGTTCCGCATCGGTCTTTCCCGTATGGAACGCGTTGTTCGCGAAAAGATGACATTGCAGTCACAGGATGCCGAGAATATCACTCCTCAATCTCTTATAAATATCCGTCCTGTTGTAGCGGCTATAAAAGAATTTTTCGGTTCTTCACCGCTTTCGCAGTTTATGGATCAGACCAACCCGCTTTCCGAGCTTACTCATAAGCGCCGTCTTTCGGCACTCGGCCCCGGCGGTCTTTC
>CAMPCO010000092.1 GCA_946646305.1 uncultured Clostridia bacterium
GGCGGTAGGCTCCGATATTCTCGACAAAGAAAACATAAACTGCGACTGCGATTATGTGAAGCTTAACATAACCGATCGCCAGGCGGTGGTTGATGCCATAACCAGCATTAAGCCCGATTGCATTATCCACTGCGCCGCGTGGACCAATGTTGACGGGGCGGAAGATGAGGAAAACAAGGCAAAGGTTGACCTTATAAACCGTGTCGGCACGGAAAACATTGCCCTTGCGGCAAAGGAAATAAACGCCAAAATGGTTTATATTTCCACCGATTATATTTTTGACGGCAAGGGCGAGCGCCCCTGGCAGCCCGATGATACCTGCTATGCCCCGCTTAATGTTTACGGCAAGAGTAAGTTAGACGGCGAATTGGCGGTTAAAAGCATTTTGGAAAAATTCTTTATTGTGCGTATTGCCTGGGTGTTTGGACTAAACGGCAAAAACTTTATAAAAACAATGATAAATGTCGGCAAAACACACGACACCGTTCGCGTTGTAAACGACCAGATAGGAACCCCCACCTACACAAAAGACCTGTCGCGGTTGCTTATTGATATGATAGAAACCGAAAAATACGGTATTTACCACGCCACAAACGAAGGCGGATACATAAGCTGGTATGATTTTTGCGTTGAATTTTATAAACAATACGGGCTTTCCACCAAGGTTATCCCCGTAACCACTGCCGAATACGGCATTTCAAAAGCCGCAAGGCCGCAAAATTCAAGACTTGACAAGAAAAAACTTACAGATAACGGGTTTAAACCGCTGCCCGATTGGAAAGATGCGGTAAAGAGATACCTTGAGGAGGCAAATATTTAATGGGACAGATTAAGGTTGAAAAAAATGTCGGCGGTATTAAGGGCCTTTGCGTTATAGAGCCTGCCGTTCACGGCGATAACCGCGGCTATTTTATGGAAACTTACAGCAAAAGAGATATGGATGAAGCGGGACTAGATATTGTCTTTGTTCAGGACAACCAGTCAATGAGCACAAAAGGGGTTCTCAGAGGACTTCATTTTCAGATAAACTACCCGCAGACAAAGCTTGTCCGCGTAATAAAGGGCGAGGTTTTTGATGTTGCGGTTGATTTAAGAAAAAACTCTGAAACCTTCGGCAAATATTTCGGCGTTCTTTTAACAGAGGAAAACAAAAAGCAGTTCCTCATTCCGAAAGGCTTTGCCCACGGCTTTTTGGTGCTGTCTGATGTTGCGGAATTCTGCTATAAATGCGATGACTTTTATCATCCGAATGATGAAGGCGGTCTTGCCTGGAACGACCCCGATATAGGCATTAAATGGCCAAATCTATGTGGCGAATATAAAGGCTCTGCCTCGGCAGAGGGGTATGCGCTTTTAGACGGAACAAAACTTAATCTCTCGGAAAAAGACCAAAAATGGCTTGGTATAAAAGACTATACTAAATAATTTTTCAAAAGAGGTAAAACTATGAAAATAGCAGTTGCCGGAACGGGATATGTAGGCCTTTCACTCGCAGTGCTTTTATCGGGTACAAACGAGGTTACAGCCGTTGATATTGTGCCTGAAAAGGTCGAGATGATAAACCGCCGCAAATCTCCCATAAATGATGAATATATAGAAAAATATCTTGCGGAATACGATGAGAGAAAATTAAACCTTACCGCCACAACCGATGGCGATAAGGCATATTCTTCTGCTGATTTTGTAATAGTTGCGGCGCCTACAAACTATGACCCGCAAAAAAACTTTTTTGATACAAGCGCGGTTGAAAGCGTTATAAGTCAGGTTTTAGCGGTATCAGATACTGCCACTATTATAATAAAATCAACCATACCGGTAGGGTTTACAGAAAATATGCGCAAAAAACACAATACCGACCGCATTCTCTTCTCCCCCGAATTTTTAAGGGAATCAAAGGCGCTTTATGATAACCTTTACCCCTCCCGCATAATTGTAGGCGGTGAAACGGAAAAGGCAAATGAATTTGCCGCTCTTTTAAAGGCGGCGGCGCTAAACGAACCGCCCGTGCTTATAATGAAGCCCACCGAAGCCGAAACGGTTAAACTTTTTGCCAATACTTATTTAGCTCTTAGAGTTTCATATTTTAACGAGCTTGATACCTATGCCGAACTGAAAGGTCTTGATACCGGCGCCATAATAAAAGGCGTAAGTTTAGACCCGAGAATTGGTGATTTTTACAATAACCCATCCTTTGGCTATGGCGGATACTGCCTGCCGAAAGATACAAAGCAGCTGCTTGCAAACTACCTGGATGTTCCGCAGGAACTGATAAAAGCCATAGTTGAAAGCAACCGCACAAGAAAAGACTTTATAGCAAGCCGAGTGCTTGAAAAAGCGGGTTATTATACCGAGAGCGCCGATTACAATGCCGAAACCGAGCGCCCTGTTACCGTTGGTGTTTACCGCCTTGTTATGAAAAGCGGAAGCGATAATTTCCGCCAAAGCAGTATTCAGGGAATTATGAAAAGGATAAAAGCCAAGGGTGCCACGGTTATAATTTATGAGCCGACGCTAAAAAATGGCACAACCTTTTTCGGCAGTCTTGTTGTTAATGACTTGGGTGAATTTAAAGCCAAATCCGATGCCATCATCGCCAACCGATATGATAATACCCTTGATGATGTAGAAGATAAGGTTTACACAAGAGATTTATTCAGAAGGGACTAAATTTATGCAAAAGCTTGATTTAAACGGCAAGAATATCCTTGTAACCGGTTCTCCCGGGTTTATAGGTTCTAATCTTGTGCTCAGACT
>CAMPCO010000093.1 GCA_946646305.1 uncultured Clostridia bacterium
ATTTTTAGAAAATATATAGTATAATATAGCAAATATTTATTATGGGAGAAAATGCATTATGAAGGTTATTGTTGTCGGTTGCGGCAAAATAGGCAATGCCATAATAGAAAGGCTCGTATCCGAAGGACATGATGTTATCGCAGTTGATAAAAGTAAAGCGGTGATTGAAACCGTTTCAAATATATATGATGTTATGTGCGTTATGGGTAGCGGCACAGACCACGAAACTCTTTTGGATGCGGGCGCCGAGGATGCCGAGATGTTTATTTCCGTAACCGATTCGGATGAAATAAATATGCTTTCCTGCTTTATGGCAAAGCGTATAGGTGCCAAGCATACAATCGCCCGTATCAGAAACCCCGAAACCACCGATAAAGAACTTAACTTTATTAAACAGCATCTTGATATTTCTCTGGTAATAAACCCCGAGCGCCTTGCGGCAAGAGAAATATTCAATATATTAAAATTGCCGAGCGCGGTAAACATAGAAACCTTTTCTCGCCGTAATTTTGAAATGGTTGAGCTTGTAATAAGAGAAGGCTCTAAACTTGACGGTATAAATCTTGCGGAACTCAGAAAGCACCACACGGCAAAATTCCTTATTTGTGCTGTACAAAGAGGGGAAGAAGTTTTTATCCCCAGCGGAAATTTTCGCCTTGCCGCCGGTGATAAAATCGGTCTTACCGCGGAAATCACAGAAATTGAAAAACTGCTTAAACAACTCGGCATAATGCAAAAGCAGGCGAGAAATATCATTCTGCTCGGCGCCAGCCGTGTTGCTTCTTATCTTACAAGGTTGCTTACAAAAAGCGGCAACAATGTTAAGGTTATCGACCGCGACCGCGAAAGATGTGAGCTTTTTGCCCGCACAAACCCGGAAGCCACCGTAATTTGCGGCGACGGGTCCGAGCAGGAAATACTGCTTGAAGAGGGCATAAATAACGTTGATGCCTTTGTATCCCTTACCGGTATGGATGAGCAGAATATTCTTATATCCTGCTTTGCCGCTTCTCATGAGGTACCTAAGGTTGTAACCAAGGTCAATAGAACAGAGCTTTACAATATCGCCGTAAAACTGGGACTTGATACACTTATTTCTCAAAAAAGAATAATCGAAGATATAATCTCCAGATACGCAAGAGCACTACAAAACTCCATTGACAGCAATATAGAAACCCTTTACCGGTTGTTTGATGATAAAATAGAAGCCATTGAATTTAAAGTTGCTCCTAATTTTGAATATCTCGGCTTGCCTATTAAGGAATTCAAAATCAAAAAGAATGTTATTATAGCAGGTATAATAAGAAATCGCAGACAGATAATCATTCCCTCGGGCGATGATTATATAACAGAGGGCGATAAGGTTGTTATAATCTCATCCGGCAATCATATTGCAAATCTTAAAGATATTATGGAATGAAAGGAAATACCTAATGAACCGCAGAATGGTATTAAATATTTTAGGACGCATGCTTAAGGTTGAAGCAATTTTGCTCCTAATACCGGCTTTTGTTTCAGTTATTTACAGGGAAAGCAGTATTTGGCCTTTTTTGATGACCGCTTCATTTTCCTTTATTCTCGGAACACTCATACAGCTGGTATCAAGGCCCCGCAAAACAACCATCTATGCAAAAGAGGGCTTTATTATAGTTGCGATTGTTTGGATTTCGATGTCGCTTATAGGGTGTTTGCCCTTTGTAATAAGCGGGGAAATTCCGAATTTTATCGACGCTTTTTTTGAAACGGTCAGCGGTTTTACAACAACCGGCGCTTCGGTGCTTAAAGATGTTGAAATTTTAAGCCACGGCATGCTTTTCTGGCGCAGCTTTACCCACTGGGTAGGCGGTATGGGAATACTTGTTTTCGTTATGGCGATAATACCCAACCTTTCGGACAGAACAATACATATAATGCGTGCGGAAATGCCCGGACCCGTTGTGGATAAAATTGTTCCGCGCGTTAAGCAGACGGCAAAAATTCTTTATTTAATATATCTTTTTATAACTCTTACGGAAATTGTGCTTTTGCTGGCAGGCGGTATGCCGCTTTTTGACTCGGTCGTTCATTCTTTCGGTACCGCGGGAACAGGCGGTTTTGGTATCAAGAGGGACAGCATATCTTCATACAGCCCGTACTGTCAGTGGGTAATAGCGGTATTTATGATGCTTTTCGGTGTGAATTTTAATATTTATTACCTTATTTTAGTGAAAAAATTTAAAAATATATTAAAAAGCACCGAGCTTTGGAGCTATATATCGATTATGCTCGCCGGCACAGCGATAATAACCGTTAACAATATTGATATTTACCGTAAGATTTCGGTATCTGTGCGCCATTCATTTTTCCAGGTTTCATCGATTATGACAACCACCGGATATTCAACTGCGGATTTTGACAGATGGCATGGATTATCAAAGACCGTTCTTTTTATCCTTATGTTCATCGGCGCCTGCGCAGGCTCTACCGGCGGCGGACTAAAGGTTTCCCGACTGGTGCTGCTGTTAAAGGCGACTGTAAACGAGATAAAAAGGCTTCTTCATCCAAGGTCGGTTTCTTCTATTCGTTTTGAAGGCAAACAGGCTGATGAAACTACAATCAACTCGGTAAATCGCTATTTTGTGGCGTATATTTTATGCTTTGTTGTTGCGTTTCTGCTTATTTCCTTTGAGAATTTCGGGCTTGAGAC
>CAMPCO010000094.1 GCA_946646305.1 uncultured Clostridia bacterium
CGCCGCCCTCGCCCTGGCCGTAATAGAGCTGCCTGTCGATATTCCAATAAATCTTATTGCTATCGGCGGCAGAGGTATCCTCCGTATCCCTGTTAAGCAGGATAACAAGACCTGTTGCCGTGGCGGCTATCACAACCACCAAAACACAGGCTATGATTATCCATAGCTTCTTTTTTGCTTTAAAAATTCCCATTAAATATGCCTCCTTCGTAGGGTAGTATAGGAATTAGAAAATATTACATAATAATTTTAGTTTATTTAATAATATTAGTCAATATATGTTATCGACAGATTTCGTTATATTTTGTGTCATAATTTTAATAATTGCCAAAAACAGGTTTTTTCGTAATAAAAGAAAAATGCCGCATTTCTGCGGCATTTTAAGCGTTTTTTAGTTTTAAAACAAAAGCGGTTATTTGTCGCCTGCATTAAAGGTTTGTTCATCGGTCAAAAGAACAAAAAGTTCCTTTGCATAGCGCATTTTAAGGTCGCGTATTTTAAGTGGAACCTGCTTGTTTTCGCCGGGAACTTCGAAGCTAAAAAGCCCCGAATATCCGCTCTTGTTCAGCGCCTTTATAAAGCCTTCCCAATCGGGTAAAACGCCCTCTTTTCCGCTATAGGGGAAAAGGTGCTGATCCACCTTGCCGGTGTTAGAGTTTATATGAAGCGCCTTTATTCTGCCGTCTGAATTTTCTATAAATTCGGCAGGTGTTTGACTAATGTGTTCAAGCCCGTTGCTGCGGTTAAGGTGACCTGTATCAAGGCAGATACCGAGCTTCGGTGAATTATCACAGTCGCGGATATAATCGAGAATAAGCTCGCTTTTTTCGGTGTTTGCATTCTGCAAAACATTTTCAAGGCATAAAACAATATCGCGATCTCCTATATGCTCAATCAGTTCTTTAAGCCTTGAAACCTGCGCCGAATAGTATTTTTCCCTGAGCTCTTTAAGCGACAAACCCCTTTCATAGCAGGAAACATGAAGCACCATATTTTTAACACCGATAGTATATAGAAAATCGATGTTGTCTTTAAGAAGCTTCAGCGGTTCGTCCCCCAAAAACGGGTGTTTGAAAACAAGATGACCCTGGCTTATTTCAAAATGCCTGATAGCGGCATAATCGTGAATTTTTTGCGCTTCCGCCAAAAATTCTTCCCGCGGCAGTTTAAGGTAATCGGTGGTAAAATCTTCGGGGTATTCCATGGCAAAAAAGCCGTTTTCAATAAAGCGGTCAATCGCTTCATAAACGGTGAGGTCGCCATACATCCCGCCCCACATGGAAAGTCTGTAATTCTTATTTTCCATTATTTTATTACCATTCGGCAACGGTGCCGTCAAAGTTGCGCCAAATCGGGTTTTTCCAGGTTTCCTTGTATTCATCGGCAACCTGTTTAACAAATTCTTCGTTAATCTCGATACCAAGACCCGGGCGGTCATTTATATCGATAAAGCCGTTGTTGTATTTGAAAACAGAGGGGTCAACAAGATAATCTGCAAGCGGGTTGCTGACATCTGTTCCGTCAATGCCTGCCTTGTTGTAGTGAATACCGAGGCTCTGCTCCTGAATAAAGGCGTTAGGTGTGCAGCAGTCAAGCTGAACACAAGCCGAAAGGGCAATAGGACCAAGCGGGCAGTGGGGAGCCACCGCAACATCATAAGCCTCTGCCATAGCGGCAATCTTTTTGCATTCGGAAATACCGCCTGCGTGGGAAAGGTCGGGCTGAATAACATCAACATAACCTTCTTCCAAAAGCGACTTAAAGTCCCAGCGGGAGAACATACGCTCGCCTGTGGCAATCGGGGTGCAGGTGTATTTTGCAATCTCGCGGAAAGCCTCTTTGTTTTCTATGAGCACCGGCTCTTCAATAAACATAAGATGATACTCGTCAAGCTCTTTGGCAAGAACCTTAGCCATAGATTTATGAACACGGCCGTGGAAATCAACCGCGATATCAAGCTTCATACCAAGCGCATCACGAATAGCGGCAACGCGTTCAACAGTGGCATCGATTTTGTCATAAGTATCGATATAATGAACCTCTTCTGTGGCGTTCATTTTGATAGCGGGGTAGCCTTCGTTATATGCTTCGATGGCGGAATTCTTAATATCGGAAGGTCTGTCGCCGCCTATCCAGCGGTAAACCTTTAATTTATCTCTGCAAAGTCCGCCGAGCAGGTTGTAAACAGGGGTGCCGAGCGCCTTGCCCTTAATATCCCAAAGAGCCTGGTCAATACCTGCAATAGCGCTCATAACCTCGGGGCCGCCGCGGTAGAAACCTGTGCGGTACATAACCTGCCAGTGGTCTTCTATTTTCATCGGGTCTTTGCCGATAAGATAATTCTTAAATTCTTCAACCGCCGTTCTTACGGTGTCGGCGCGGCCTTCGATAACCGGCTCGCCCCAACCGCATATTCCATCATCTGTTTCGATTTTGAGAAACAACCAACGGGGCGGAAGCTTGTAAAGTTTCATATCTGTAATTTTCATAAAGAATTCCCCTCGTTTTTCACTTAGTTTTATATAAGGATAAACCTTTATCTATAATTATAAGTTCAAACATTTAATATTGCAATTAAATATCTTGACAAAAACCGCTTCGCTTTATTGATTATTTTTAATCTTTAAAGCAAAAAACAATAAAAAGCGATGGGTTAATTCCCATCGCTTTTT
>CAMPCO010000095.1 GCA_946646305.1 uncultured Clostridia bacterium
GAGCCTGTTAAACCCGAAGAGGTGCCTTATGAAGCACCCGCCGAGGAAAAAAATGACACGCCTGTTGCCGAGTCCCCTGCCCCTTCCGATACAAACGAAGAGAACAATGCGGGAGAACAAAAGGTGCCTGAATGGGATGATATTGTGGCGGTTCTTGAAACCACCTGCCCCATTATTGCGGGTGTTCTTAAAAACTCGGCGGCATATATAAAGGGCGATTATTTGCTTATTGATACCGATAACAGTCAGTTTAAATCGCTTTACGGCGGTAAAAACCCCGTTTATCGCGAGTCGATAAGGAAAGCGGCGCAAAAGATACTCGGTGTATCGTATAAATTAGGTCCTTATAAAAGGGTTGAAAGCGAGAGCAGTGACCCGCTTAAAGCATTTGCAGAAAAACTAAAAAGTTTAGAACAATAGAAAGTGTGAGAGATTTATGAAAGTCAGAATTCCAAACTCGGGCGGTCCTTCAAATATGAACCAAATGCTCCGCCAGGCGCAAAAGATGCAGGAAGATATGGCGGTTTTGCAGGAAGACCTTGAAAACCGCGAATACTCTGCTACCTCCGGCGGCGGACTGATAGAGGTTACCGTTGACGGCAAGCACAAGATAAAATCACTTAAAATAAAACCCGAAGCGGTTGATCCCGATGATGCGGAGATGCTTGAGGATCTTATAACCGTTGCGGTAAATGAAGCAATAGAAAACGCCGCTAAAACGGCAGAACAAGAAATGGGAGCAATAACCGGCGGTCTTAACATCCCCGGTCTATAAGTTTTATGAATAAATCAATAGTTCCGCTTAATGAACTTATAAGTCAGTTCGCAAGGTTGCCGGGCATCGGCAACAAAACCGCGCAAAGGCTTGCTTACAGTATTTTGGAGCAACCGAAAGAAAATGCCAAAGCCTTTGCCGATGCGCTGATAAACGCCAAAGAAAAAATTCATTTTTGTCCCGTTTGCGGCAGTTTGACCGATAGCGACACCTGCTATATCTGCGATGATGCCTTGCGCGATCATTCGGTTATCTGCGTGGTGGAAGAACCGCGCGATATAAATGTTTTTGAGCGGGTCAGAGAATATAACGGGCTTTACCATGTTTTGCACGGGGTTATTTCCCCGCTTGATAACATAGGGCCTGAAAAGTTAAAGATAAAAGAACTTATGGCACGCCTTGCAGACGGCACTGTTAAAGAGATTATTATGGCGACTAATCCCACTGTTGAGGGTGAAGCCACGGCAAGTTATCTTTCAAGGCTTATAAAACCGATGAATATTAAGGTTACACGCCTGGCTTACGGAATTCCCGTTGGCAGTGACCTTGAATATGCCGATGAATACACCCTTACAAGGGCGCTTCAAGGAAGAAACGAGATATAAAATGGAACAAAAAAAGATTGACCGTATAAATTTTTTGGCAAGAAAGAAAAAGGCCGAAGGTTTGACCGAGGAAGAGACACAAGAGCAGGCAATTCTTCGCAAAGAATATGTTGCGGCTTTCCGCGCCAGTCTTGAAAGCCAGCTTGCAAGCATAAGAATAGTTGAGCCTGACGGCACTAAACATAAACTGGGTAAAAGACATGAAAATACTGATAGCTGATTATTTAACGCTTACGCAAAACGGCGATGTTTCGCTTGATGTTTTTAAAAACTTTGGCGAAGTGACCTATGCCGAGAACATCGCGCGGGATGAACTGCTTAAAACGATTGAAAAATATGATGCCATACTTTGCAATAAAACGCTTTTAAACCGTGAGGCCTTAGAAAAGGCGAAAAGGCTTAAATATATAGGCGTTTTTGCAACGGGGTATAATAATATAGATATGACCGCGGCAAAGGAAAAGAATATTACCGTTTGCAACGCGGGCAGTTATTCCACCAACGCGGTCGCCCAGCAGACATTTGCCTATATTTTAGAGCATTTTAACAAGGTTTGCGAATATGATGCCCTTGTAAAGCAGGGCGAATGGACAAGAAGCAGAACCTTTTCAATTCTTGCCGCCCCTACCGATGAACTGGCGGGGAAAACTATAGGTATTGTGGGATACGGCAACATAGGAAAAAAGGTTGCCGATATAGCGCTTGCTTTTTCCATGAATGTTTTAGTCTATAACCGCTCAAAAAAACAGGATGACAGGGTAAAATTTGTAAGCCTTGACACTTTGCTTTCAAGCAGCGATATTATAACCCTTCACTGTCCGCTTAATGATGACAGCCTTAATATGATAGATAAAAAAGCCTTTGATAAAATGAAACGGGGCGCATTGTTTATCAATACCGCAAGAGGGCCTTTGGTTGTAGAAGAAGATTTATTCGAAGCTCTAAAAGAAAACAAGATTTTCGCCGCGGTGGATGTTTTAAGAGAAGAACCGATGCGAAAAGACTGCATTTTAAAGAATGCGCCGAATATTATCTTTACTCCCCACACAGGCTGGGCACCGAGAACCACAAGGCAGCGGCTTATCGATATTTCGGTAAAAAATCTTAAAGGTTTTATAAACGGATGCCCAGAGAATGTTGTTTCATAAAAACAAAAAAAGACTCACCGCTTGGTGAGCCTTTTTTATTATTCAATTTATGGGGTTTCATTACCGGTGTTGCCGGAATT
>CAMPCO010000096.1 GCA_946646305.1 uncultured Clostridia bacterium
AAAAACAAAAAAAGAACTGCCGCGGGGCGGTTCTTTTTTTATTCCCTTACCATACAAACGGCGCAAAACATAAGATAAAACGCGGCTATAAAAACAGAAAAATTAAAAGCCCCGCTTCTATAAAGGAAAATGCCCAAAACCAAAAATGCGGCGGCAAACAGAAAAGATACTATTTGTGTTATTTTAACGGCTAAATGCGGTGTTTTCTTTTCAAGAACCGAAATCAGCACCGTTCCGCCGTCAAGCCCGAAAGCGGGGATAAGATTAAAAAAGCAGAGGGCGGCATTGATTACCGCAAAGGTGAGAATATACTCTTTTTTATACATTATGTAGTTTAGCCAAAAGCAAAAAGACACCGCAAGATTTATAAGCGGCCCCGACAAAGCGCAGACAACGGGGTTTGATGATAGGCTGTTTCGCTTTGTTATTCTTACCCCGGCTAAGATAAGGTCAATGCGCGCGGGCGGACTGTCATAAGCCCAAAGGGCAAAAAGATGCCCCGCTTCGTGTATCCCTGCGGAAATAACGGTCGGCAGGAAAAGTCCTGTTTTGTCGACTAAAACCATAAGACTGAAAACAGCGCAAAATGGAAAGGATATATAGATTTTAGTGCCGAAAAGACTAATCTTCATTTTTAAAAAGCTTTAAAAATTCATCTGTGCTTGTATCTTCAAAAAGATATGTTTCGATATATTTTTCGCTCCTTTTATATAGTTTTGGCTTTAAATATTTTAAGGCGGTAACGCAGACTAAAAAAATTAAAACACAGGCAAATTGCACCGCAATAATAAGCGCAAAGGTCGATTTCTTTTGTGGGCTTTTTTCGTTCATAATATATCCTTTCTTGCAAGAAATATAAAAAAGTGCTATATTAAAAAATATTAAAGGAAAAAAGAATATATGATAAGGAGTAAGCAAAAATGACCGACAGAGTTAAAACTTTAATTCAAAATCTTGAAAGAAATAATTTTAACGCTCTTTATTTTGAAGACAGCAGGTCTGCCGTGGAATATCTTAAAACTAATTTAAAGAAAGGCGCCACCGTAACATCGGGCGGCAGTATGACCTTAGCGGAAAGCGGAATAACCGCGCTGATTTCGGGCGGGGAATATAACTTTTTAAACCGCGCCAATATGGGAAACAGTGAAGAAGAGTTTTTTGAGTTCTATAAAAACACCCTTGGTTGCGACTATTACTTCTGCTCGGCAAATGCCGTAACCGAAAAGGGTGAAATTGTAAATGTTGACGGGCTTGGCAACCGAATAAGCGCCAGCGCTTTTGGTCCAAAGCAGGTGTTTATCATAATGGGAACAAACAAAATAGTAAAAGATACCACCGCCGCCTTTTTGCGGGTTAAAACCGTTGCCGCGCCTAAAAACGCGGTAAGGCTTTCCTGCGATACACCCTGCGCGAAAATAGGCAAATGCGTGTCACTGCTTAAAAGCGACAACCCGGGAATAACCGATGGCTGCGACTCGCCGCATAGAATATGCCGCGATTATCTTGTTATGGGCAAGCAAAATAACACAAAAAGAATAACAGTGATTATAATTGATGAAGAGTTAGGATATTAAAAGAAAAAGCCTGAGGCGATGAACCTCAGGCTTTTTTATATTTTGCGCTTTCGCGCTTTATTTGTACATTGGTCTGCTCCTTATATAATCTATATTGTTTTCAACCTGTTTGTAAATGTTTTATTGAACATATGAAATCAACTTCTTTTACGTTTGCTCTATGCGTTATATAGATTAAACAAGTTTCTTTACACCCCTTGACTTGGCTTAAAAGGGGATTTTACATTTTCATCGGACTCACCTCCCGTTATTTTTTGAGATTACTTTCAGGTGGATTTTTCATTTCCGACTACTCCTTTCTTTTTCTGTCTTTATTATAATGTATATTTTACAATTTGTCAAGTAAAATGTTAATAAAATTTATAAAAAATATACAAAAGTTATCAAGTGTTTCAAAAATTGCCTTATTTAAGCCGATTTTCAAAAATATTTGCATTGACTAAATAATAGGTATAGATTAAAATATTTATGGAATATTACAAAAGGAGAAACCTTATGAGCGAAAATAAAGATATGGAATACAACCCCGATATAATCACCCTTGCGGATGATGAGGGCAAGGAATACACCTTTGAAGTGCTTGATGCCATTGAAACCGATGACGCAAGGTATCTGGCGCTTTTGCCGCAGTACAGTGACCCCGAAAAAATGCTTGAAGACTCGGGCGAGCTGGTTATTGTAAAGGTAGGGGAAGAAAACGGCGAAGAATTCTTTACCGAAATAGAAGATGATGATGAATATGAAACCATCGCCGATGCTTTTACCGATCGCCTTGAAAACTTTTTTGAAATAGAAGATAAATAATATAAACATCCTGCTCTGTGCGTGTATCGCCTTTTTATAGCCTCACAAGTATATTTTAGGGATTTGCTTTAAGACGGTGGTCGTGCAGACCTCCCGCGGCTGTGCCGAGTTCGGAAGAAGGGAGCCAGAAGCCGTCTTGGCTTAACCCACCTGAACAAAATCAGGTTATTATATAAGCCGTTGCGGCAGAGCGGGAG
>CAMPCO010000097.1 GCA_946646305.1 uncultured Clostridia bacterium
TCAAAATGCAGTTCAATAGGCATTAGTTCAAGGCGGGTGATTTTGCCGTTTTCCATCTCAAAATAAGGGATGACCGATTCAAGCATTCTGCGGTCGCGCATTAGACCTTTTGTATAATTTTTTGAACGCTTGCAAACAAGTTCTCTTACCCCCGCATCATCGCTAAGGCCCTGCTTTTCATACATTTCATAGGGCGCTATCTCGAAAGATTCGTTGTGGATGACAAAGTCGCCGAGCGAATGGAAAATCGGGCGGCCTTTGTATATTTCAACAGGGCGAAGCAAATGCGGTCCGTGACCGATAACGGCATGCGCGCCCGCATCGATGCAAATATGTGCAAATTCGGCGATATATTCCGCCGGGTTTTCCTTTTTATCGCCCGAAATATCATGCGAATGAACCGCCACTATAACATAATCGGCGTTTGCCTCGGCTTCTCTTATCGCCTGCTTTACCCTTTCTGTGTCCTTTTTGTTCGGGTGGGTTACATATTTTGTGGTGTCCCCAACCTTAAAGCGCAGGTCTTTAAGCTCTGCCGTGTCCTCCGGGAGAGGCGGCTGGAAACCCTCTGCGCGGGAGATGTCTTTTCTCGCGTTAACACCGCTCAAAGCGGCTATCTCTTTTATCATTTCAAGCTGGTCTTTTGTAACCTGCAAATATTCTTCACACCTAAGACCGTTCACGCCCGGGCGGCCCTTAAATCTTCTTGACTGCCTGCCCGCCATGGGGGATGTTTCGTTCTTTATTGAGCCCATGCTCGCGACCACACCGATTATGGCAATTCTGCCGTTTTTGGTGTCTAAATACGCGGGGGCTGCCGCCTCATCAAGATTAAGCCCCGCGCCGGCGTTTACAATGCCTGCTTCATCGATATGCTTCTTTGTTGCAACAAGTCCGTCCATCCCAAAATCAAAACTATGATTATTACAGAAGGTCAGCATATTAAAGCCATATTCCTTTACCTCTTCAAGCACCTCGGGGTTGGCGCGTGAATAGGTGCCGCCGCTGAATTCATTTGCCGGGAATTCGCCGTGGTTTAAGGTTGTTTCAAGATTGACATATCTCGCATCGCCGCGTTTTATAAACTCGCTAACCTCAGAAAAGCCGTCGCTGTCCGCCGGTATTCTTCTTTGAATAAGCATATCGCCTGCCGCAGTAAAGGTTGTTTTCATAAAACATCCACCTCTCAATTGGTTTTTTACACCCATATTATAACTCATAAATTGCAATTTGTAAAAAACTAATTTGAGTGGGGTTGCTATAACTTTTAAGATGTGCTATAATATGTTCGAGGTGAATTTTATGGATATTCTTCAGCTTAGATATTTTTATGACAGCGCGAACTATTTAAGCATATCAAAAACCGCGGAAAAATACCGCGTTCCGCCGACTTCGGTCTCGGCTTCGATAAAGCGGCTGGAGGGTGATATCGGCTGTCGGCTTTTTGACCGCCACCCCAACCGCATAACCCTTACCGAAAAGGGGCAGCTTATGCGCGACCATTTAAAAATCATCTTTGATGAAATGGATGAAATGATGGATAGCGTGGGACAAGCGGCGGATGATAACAAAGAGATAAAAATATCCGCCCGCGCGGCAAGAACCATGCTTACCGACTGCATAATAAACTATAAAAACAGATATTCAAACACCCGCTTTTTACTCGACACCGATTTTGAAGACACACCCGCCGATAATTATGATATAATAATCGACCAAAAATCGGAAAAATATAAGGACTATGACAGCATAATCATTAGAAAAAGTCCGCTTTATATCTTTGCCGCAGATAAAACGGGATTGCCGGCAAGAAAACTTAAATTAAAAGATTTGCAAAACGAATTTTTTGTTGTAACAAGCAGGCACGGAAACCACGCAAAAGCCCTGATTGCCGCTTGCGAAAAGGCGGGCTTTTCGCCCAATATCACTGCGCAAATAAACGATTCGGCGTGTTTTCGAAAGATTATTGCATCGGGCATAGCGCTCGGCGTTTCGGCGCCGCTTCCCGGGGATAGCGAGCTTTCAATTTCAAAGCTTAACATAACTGATTTTAAATGCGAGCAGGAAATTCGCGCCTACTATAAACCGCAAAATCTTTACGGCAACACCGCCCGCTTTATAGCTTTTTTAAGCGATTATATAAATTCAATCGGTAATATATAAAAAAGGAGAAGAATTATGGACTTAATAAAGGAAGCGAAACACCGCTGGGGAGAAACGGCGGCATATAAAGAATTTGAGCAAAAATGGGAAGATAAAACAAAAGAGGATGTCGCCGCCGCAACAGATGGGCTAAATAAAATTTTTGCCGAGTTCGGCTCTTTAAAAACACTGCCCGAAAGTGACCGCACCGTGCAGGAAAAGGTGGCAGAGCTTAAAAACTATATAACCGAGCATTTTTACACCTGCACCGATGAAATACTAAAAGGTCTCGGCGCTATGTATATAGCCGACCCGAGGTTTAAAGAGAATATCGACACTGTGGGCGGCACCGGCACCGCGGAATTTGTAAG